>NZ_JBEZZW010000005.1:0-246789 GCF_040639415.1 Micromonospora sp. NPDC023888
CAGGGGCAGGGGCAGGGCATCGTGCGGACTGACCCGGTCAGGAGACAACGCGCGGTACGGCACCTCGTGGCCCGCATGATCGTGCTCGATCCAGGAAACAGGCCCCTCCCCACGCCACGAGGCCACTACAACCAGGATCCGGCGCGATCACGCGAGCCTGGAACCCCGCCGCGCCCCGATGTCACCTCACGCAGCGATGATCCACTGGGGAGGGGGGGGTCAGGCGCCGTCTGCCGGCTTTGCGGCGTCGCCAGCCTGGGCGTGGCGTTCCCGTAGGCGCTGTCGGATCTCCTCCGGGGTGTACGCGCGTCGACGCCGTTCGGCCCGCGCGATGACCACGCCGGAGGCCGCCACGCCAGCGAGGCCGGCCAGCCCGAGGATTTTCCACCACCGCAATCCTTGCCGCATCGGCCTAGGCTAGTCCCTCATGAGCATCAGCCTGGATGAGGCCGTCGAGCTGACCCGCACCGGCGACGTGTGGGTGTTCCGGGGGCGCAGCGTGCCGGACCGGGCGATCCAGTTCACCACCAACAGCCCGGTCAACCATGTCGGGATGGCGGTGGTGCTTGACGACATGCCCCCGTTGATGTGGCACGCGGAGTTGGGCAGGTCGTTGCCGGATCTGTGGTCGGGCACCCACCAGCGCGGCGTCCAACTGCATGACCTGCGGGACGCGGTCTGCGTCTGGGCCAACCGTTACGGCCAACGGGCCTGGCTGCGGCAGCTCGACCCGCCGGCCGACGGGGAGATGGAGCGGGCGGTGCTGCGGACGATCGCGCGGTTGGACGGCACGCCGTTTCCGTCGACGGCCCAGTTGGCGTGGCGCTGGGTGCGTGGCCGGGTGCCGTCGCTGCCCCGGCTGGGTCGACCGGCACTTCGGCCGGCCACGGCAACCCGGGCCACGGCAACCCGGGCCACGGCAACCCCGGCCACGCAAACCCCGGCCACGCAAACCCCGGCCACGGCTAGCCCGAGCGCGTCTGCGGGGGAGCGGGACCGGGCGCTGGAGACGGCGTACTGCGCCGAGGTGGTGGCGGTGACCTACGAGGCGATGGGGTTGCTGCCGGCGGGCCGGCGTCCGAACTGGTACGACCCGGGGCGGTTCTGGAGCGGGGACGACCTGGGGCTGGGCGGGGATGCCCGACTGGGTGCCGAGATCGAGGTGCGGGTGCCGCCGCGCTGAGGTGTGCGCCGACCGACCGGGATCGTCGGTTGGGTCGAACCGTTTTCCGTGGCTTGCCGGCCGGTCGGCCCGATCCGTACCCGCTGGGTTTGCGGTGGGGGCGGTGCTGGCTACGCTGTCGCGTCGGTGGGGACGAGGGGAGACCTGATGGCGGTGCGGCCGGACGGTGCGGCAGGGTCACGAGCGGCGCGGGTGTTGGCATCGATGCCGTGGATCGTGGTGCTGCTCGGTGTGTGTGCGCTGGTGGTGCTCCTGGTGATCGCGTTGCTGTCGTTCCGGACCAGGGAGCGGGACGCTCCGCCGCAGGCCGCGCCTTCGGTGTTCCTGCCGACGGTGCCCGCCGCCGCGTCGGCCACCGGTGGGCCGACTCCGGCCGCGGTGGAGCGCCGCTCGGTGTCGCCGCGGCCGTCGCGCAGTAGTCGGGCGCCGTCGCCCCGGGCCACGGTGACCAGTTCACCGACGCCGCCGCGAACGAGCGCTCCGGCGGCACCGGCCTCGCCCGCGGGCGGCACGGTCAGTGCCCGGTACCAGGTCGGCACGAACGGCTGGGACGGCGACGCGGCCGTGCTGTCGATCGCGAACGAGTCGAGTCGGTCGATGGACTGGCTGGTGGAGTTGACGTTCGACGACGACCTGTGGGCTCTGCGGGTCGCTGACGACTCGGGTGTTTCGGTGCGCGGTCGTGGGAACGGCCAGTTCGTGGTGCGCGGCACCAGTTCGCTGGCCTCGGGTGACTCCCGGACGCTGCGGTTGCGCGTCGGCTGGGGTGAGTCGGCGCAGCGGCCGCTGCGGTGCACGATCAACGGGGTCGACTGCCGGTTCGGCTGAGCCGGGTCGGGCCGGGGGTGCGGCGGGGCGTGTCGTCGGCGCTTTCGGCTCCGGCCGCCGATCGCTAGGCTGCCCGGACGGTGCGCTGAGGGAGGTACATGTCCGGCATGCGTCGTGCCCCGCGACTGTCGCACGGTCCGGCTGCGATCGTGTCGTCGCCCTGGATCGTGGTGGGCGCTGGTGTCCTCGTGATGGTGGTCCTGCTCTTCGTGGCCCTCGGCGCGTACCGGGGGCGTAGTCCCGCGCCGGACCGCGCGCCGGTGCCGCCGGTGTTGCCGCTGCCCACGGGGGTGGGTGCGTCGAGCGCTCCCGGCCCGGCGTCGTCGCCTCCGCCGGTGCGGCCGGGGTTGTCCGGGCGGGCGAGCGGGCTGCCGTCGAGCGCCACGGCCGGGTCGCGGTCACCGTCGGTCGGCGCGCCGGGGGGTGGGCCGGTGGTGACGCTGGCGCCGAGTCGGGCTCCGCAGGGGCAGCCGGCGATGAGCGGGCGGTACCGGGTGGTGCAGAGCTTCGACGGGGGTTTCATCGGCGAGGTGTCGATGGTCAACCGGTCGGCCGAGAGTCGTGGTTGGACGGTCAGGTTGGGGTTCTCCGGTGGGCGGTTGGTGACCGCCTGGGTGGAGGGCGTGCCACAGGGGACGCTTCGTCAGTCCGGGGACGGTTTCACGTACGTCAGTGGGGTGGATGTGCGGCCCGGTGGTTCGGTGTCGTTGCGGTTCCACATGGAGCGGACCTCCAGCACCCCGCGGGAGTGCACTGTCGACGGGGTGCGCTGCGGCGGGTTCTGACCGAGGCGAGCACGGCTCTTCCGCAAGGATGCTGCTGTGTTACGACCGTGTTTGCAAGGCATTGCAGAATGTTTCGGCAAGGGTTAGCGTGCGGCCAATCAGCGACCAGAGGAAGGCGTCGATGAAACCCCCGCCGATACCGCGCACCGCCCTGCTGGCCCTCGTCCCCCTGCTCACCCTCACTCTCGTCGGCGCTCCGGTCGCCACGTTCCCGGCCGCCGCCGCTCCCCGGTCGTCCGACAGCGCCCCGCCCGCCGTGGGCGGTGCGGCGCAGTGGCGTGCCGAACCCACCGCCGAGGCGCTGCTGAAGGCGGGCGGCAACTCGGCGCGGGCCGAGCAGTTCTACTTCGTGCTGCCGGACCGGTTCGCCAACGGTGACCCCCGCAACGACCGGGGCGGCCTGGCCGGTGACCGGTTGCGGACCGGGCTCGACCCGACCGACAAGGGCTTCTACCACGGCGGTGACCTCAAGGGCGTCATCGACAAGCTTGACTACATCCAGGGGATGGGCACCACCGCCATCTGGCTCGCCCCGGTCTTCAAGAACCGGCCGGTGCAGGGTGCCGGCAACGACATCTCGGCCGGCTACCACGGCTACTGGATCACCGACTTCACCCAGGTGGACCCGCACTTCGGCACCAACGAGGAGATGAAGCGGCTGGTCACGCTCGCCCACCGGCGCGGCATCAAGATCTACCTCGATGTGATCGTCAACCACACCGCCGACGTCATCAAGTACGCCGAGGACAAGTACGCGTACGTGGACAAGGCGACCTCGCCGTACACCGACGCGCAGGGGCGGGCGTTCGAGGACCGCAACTACGCCGACGGCAGTCGCGCGTTCCCGCAGGTGAACGAGGCGTCCGGACCGTACACCCCGGTCTTTGCCGAGCCGGGTGACGCGAGCGTCAAGGTCCCGGCGTGGCTGAACGACGCGACCATGTACCACAACCGGGGTGACTCGACCTTCGCGGGCGAGAACAGCGAGTACGGCGACTTCTTCGGCCTCGACGACCTGTGGACCGAGCGTCCCGAGGTGGTCCGGGGGATGACCAAGGCGTACGGGGACTGGATCGGCGCGCTCGGCGTCGACGGGTTCCGGTTGGACACGGTGAAGCACGTCAACATGGAGTTCTGGCCGCAGTTCAGCCAGGGCATCGAGCGGGCTGCCGAGAAGGCCGGCAAGAAGGACTTCTTCATGTTCGGTGAGGTGTACAGCGCCGACCCGGAGATCAGCTCCCGCTATGTGCGGCAGGGTGGGCTGCCGGCCACCCTCGACTTCGCCTTCCAGGAGGCCGCGCGCGGCTACACCGCCGGTGCCGGCTCGGCGAAGGCGCTCGCCGACGTGTACGCCCGCGACGACCTCTACGCCGCCCGGGACACCGATGCCGGCCGGTCGCCCACCTTCCTCGGCAACCACGACATGGGCCGGATCGGATCGTTCATCGCCGGTGGCGGCACCGACCCGGCCAGCCACCTGCGCCGCGACCAGCTCGCGCACCAGTTGATGTTCCTGACGCGCGGCCAACCGGTGATCTACTCCGGCGACGAGCAGGGCTTCACCGGCCCCGGTGGGGACAAGGACGCCCGGCAGGACATGTTCGCGTCGAAGGTGCCCGACTACCTCGACGACGACCTGCTCGGCACCGACCGCACCCACGCCAGCGACCAGTTCGACACCGGTCACCCGCTGTACCGGACCATCGCCGAACTGGGCCGGCTGCGCCAGGCGCATCCGGCTCTGCGCGACGGCGTGCAGGTCACCCGGTACGCCGCCGATGGGCCGGGGGTGTTCGCCGCGTCCCGGATCGCCCCCGCCGACCGCACCGAGTACGTGGTGGCGGTGAACAACGCCGACACCGCGCAGACTGTCACGGTGGACACCTGGTCGGCCGGCGCCACCTTCACCGGCATCTACGGCGGCACGGGCGGCGAACAGGCCGGCGGCGACGGGAGGCTGACAGTGACAGTGCCGCCGCTGTCGGCGGTGGTGTACCGGGCCGGCACCCCCATCGCGCAGGCGGCCGGCACGCCCACCATCACCATCACCGCCCCCGCCCCGGACGCGCCGGTCGCCACCCGGGCCGCGGTCACCGCCCAGGTGACAGGTGACCCCCTCGCCACCGTCACCGTCGCCGCCCGGGTCGCGGGTGGCCGGTGGACGTTGCTGGGCAGCGCCGACCACGCGCCGTACACCGTGCAGCACGACCTGACCGGCCTGGCCGGCGGCACCCGCGTCGAGTACAAGGCGGTGGTCCGCGACGGTCGGGGCCGTACCGCGACCGCCCGGTCCACCGCCACCGTGGGGACGCCCCCGCTGGGCGGGTCCCGGGAGTGGGCGGTGGTGCACTACCAGCGCCCCGCAGGCGGATACGACGCCTGGGGGCTGTACGCCTGGGGTGACCTCGACCCGGCGTACGTCACCGAGTGGCCCAAGGGGCAGCCGTTCGCGGGGGAGGACGCGTACGGCCGATTCGCGTGGGTGAAACTCAAGCCGGGCGCGACGTCGGTGAACTTCCTGGTTGTCGACAAGGCTGGCACGAAGGACGTCGCCCAGGACCGCAGCATCGACGTCACGTCCACCGGGGAGATCTGGCTGAAACAGGGAGACCCGGCGATCTACCCGAGCCGGCAGGCGGCCACCGGTGAGCCGGACCCGCCGGTCGAGGAGGGCACCGCCGTGATCCACTACCGGCGGGCCGACAACACCTACGACGGCTGGGGCCTGCACGTGTGGGACGGCGCGGCCAACCCGACCGAGTGGTCGACGCCGCTGCGGCCGACGTCGGTCGACGCGTTCGGGGCGATGTTCCGGGTGCCGCTGGCGGCCGGTGCGACCGGGCTGAACTACATCATCCACCAGGGCGACACCAAGGACCTGCCCGACGATCAGCGGCTCGACCTCGCCGGCGCGGGCCGGGAGGTGTGGCTGCTCGCCGCCACGCCGGGCCGGTTGCTGCCGACGACGGCCACCAGCGTCAACGGGGACACCGACATCAGTAAGCAGAGGGCACACTGGATCGACCGGTCCACCGTCGCGTGGCAGACCCCGCCGACCGACGGCAGGACGTACGCGCTCGTCGTCGCGCCCGAGGGTGGGGTCGGCGTGGTCGACGGGGAGCTGACCGGGACGTACACCACGTTGTCGCTGCGGGCGCAGCGCAACGGGCTCACCGAGGCTCAGCGCGCGCGGTTCCCGCACCTGTGGTCGTACCGCAGCTTCACGCTGGACCGGGGCGACCTGGCGAAGGTCCCAGCGGCGCTGCGGGGGCAGGTGCTGGTGACCGAGCGGGACGCGGCGGGTGCCCTGCTCGCGGCGACGGGTGTGCAGATCCCCGGGGTGCTCGACGACGTGTACTCCCGGGCCACCGACGCCGCCCTCGGCCCGACGTTCGTCGGCCGGACGCCGAGCGTCGCGCTGTGGGCGCCGACCGCCCGGACCGTGCGGTTGCAGTTGTTCGACTCGCCCACCGCGTCGCCCCGGACCGTGCCGATGCACCGCGACGACCGCACCGGCGTCTGGTCGGCGCGCGGCACCTCCGCCTGGGTCGGCAGGTACTACCGGTACGAGGTGCGGGCGTGGCAGCCCGCCGCGCAGAAGATGGTCACCGCCGTGGTGACCGACCCGTACTCGGTGGCCCTGGCGGCGAACTCCACCCACAGCCAGCTCGTCGACCTGAACGACCCGGCGCTGGCCCCGGCGGGCTGGCGGACGCTGCGCAAACCGGCTCCGGTGCCCCCGGCGAGGGCGCAGATCAGCGAGCTGTCGGTGCGGGACTTCTCCATCGCCGACGAGACCGTGCCGGCCGAGCGGCGGGGGACGTTCCTCGCCTTCACCGACCCGGCGACCGCCGGGATGACCCACCTGAAGGCGCTCGGCGACGCCGGTGTCACCCACCTGCACCTGCTGCCGGCGTTCGACTTCGCCACCATCCCGGAGCGGCGGGCCGACCAGCGTCAGCCCGCCTGCGACCTGGCCGCGCTGCCGCCGGACTCCGCGGAGCAGCAGAAGTGCGTGGCGGCGGTCGCCGACACCGACGGCTACAACTGGGGGTACGACCCGTTGCACTACACCGTGCCGGAGGGCGGCTACGCCGTCGACCCGGCCGGTGCGGCGCGGACCACCGAGTTCCGGCGGATGGTCGCCGGGGTGAACGGCGTCGGGCTGCGGGTGGTCATGGACGTGGTCTACAACCACACGTCGGCGGCCGGCACCGACGCGACGTCGGTGCTCGACCAGATCGTGCCCGGCTACTACCACCGGCTGCTGGAGGACGGCGCTGTGGCCAACTCCACCTGCTGCGCCAACACGGCCCCGGAGCACGCCATGATGGGCAAGCTGGTCGTCGACTCGCTTGTCACCTGGGCGCGGCAGTACCGGGTGGACGGTTTCCGGTTCGACCTGATGGGTCACCACCCGAAGGCGAACATCCTGGCCGTCCGCAGCGCCCTGGACCGGCTCACCGTCGCCCGCGACGGTGTGGACGGCAAGGCGATCATGCTCTACGGCGAGGGGTGGAACTTCGGCGAGGTCGCCAACGACGCCCGGTTCGTCCAGGCCACCCAGGCCAACATGGCCGGCACCGGCATCGGCACCTTCAACGACAGGCTGCGCGACGCGGTGCGCGGCGGCGGGCCGTTCGACGCCAACCCCCGCGTGCAGGGCTTCGCCTCCGGGCTCTACACCGACCCGAACGGCGACGAGATCAACGGGTCACCGGCCGAACAGAAGGCCCGGCTGCTGCACGCCCACGACCTGATCAAGGTGGGTCTGACCGGCAACCTGCGCGGGTACCGGTTCACCGACACCGCCGGGCGGCAGGTCACCGGGGCGCAGGTGGACTACAACGGCTCCCCGGCCGGCTACACCGCCGCGCCGGGGGAGGCCGTCACCTACGTCGACGCGCACGACAACGAGATCCTGTACGACGCGCTGGCGTACAAACTGCCGCAGGCCACCTCGGCGGCGGACCGTTCCCGGATGCAGGTGCTGGCACTGGGCACTGTGGTGCTGGGACAGGGCACCGGGTTCGTCACCGCCGGCAGCGAGCGGCTGCGGTCGAAGTCGCTGGACCGCAACTCGTTCAACTCCGGTGACTGGTTCAACCAGATCCGCTGGGGCTGCGAGCGGGGCAACGGGTTCGGGGCCGGTCTGCCGCCCGCGCCCGACAACGAGGACAAGTGGCCGTACGCGAAGCCCCTGCTGGCGGACCCGGCGTTGGTGCCGGACTGCGCGGCGATCACCACCACGGACGCCCGGTACGCCGAGCTGCTGCGCATCCGGGCGTCGTCGCCGGTGTTCGGGCTGGACACCGCCGAGCAGGTGCAGCGGCGGGTGGCGTTCCCGCTGTCCGGGGAGCAGGAGACGCCGGGCGTGCTGACCATGACGCTGGACGCCCGCGGGCTGGGCGGGTCGTGGAAGTCGGTGACAGTGGTCTTCAACGGCACCCCGTCCACGGCGAAGCAGACGGTGACCGACCTGCGCGGTGCGGACGTGGCCCTGCACCCGGTGCTTGTCGACTCGGCCGATCCGGTGCTGCGTACCGCCTCGTTCGACCGGGCGGCCGGCACGTTCAGCGTCCCGGCGCGCAGCGTGGCGGTGTTCGTGCAGAGGTAGTGACGTGAACCGGCCCCCTTCCGCGTGGTGCGGAAGGGGGCCGGTCCGTCGTGCTGTCGCTACACCGTCGTCACCCGAGGGCGATCAGGCGAAGCAGTTCTCGATGGCGCCGCCCGGAATGGCCAGGCAGTTGGTCGGGCGGTTCGCGGTGATGGCGGACTTGTCGTCCACGTTCACCGGACCGAAGAAGCTGAAGACACCGCCCGGCTCGAAGGTGGAGAAGTTGTGGGCGACCTTCGTCTTCGACAGGTTGATCTCGCCGAAGATGTTGAAGATGCCGCCGCCGACCCCGATCGGGCCGATGGCCCGGTTGCCGACGACCTCGCTGTCGCGCAGCGTGGTGATGCTGCCCGCGTTGAAGAGCCCGCCGCCGAAGAAGCCTGCGGTGTTGTCCTTGATGCTGCTCTGCTCGAACGTGACAGCGCTGTCGAAGGCGATGGCCACACCACCACCGACACCGGCGGTGCTGTTCTTCTCGATCGAGACGTGGTGCAGGTTGAGCTGGCTGTCCGCCGCCGCGAGGCCGCCGCCGGCGAGGACCGCGGTGTTCGAGGCGAACTTCGTCTCGTACGCCGTGGTGTTGCCCTCGATGTCGAGGTAGCCGCCGCCGAAGCCCAGCGTCTCGTTGTCGGTGATCTCGGCCTTCTTGAGCTCGACCGTTCCGCCGTCGACGTCGTCGGTGAAGATCTCCGCGGCGCCGTTGGAGATACCGCCACCACCGATGACGGCGGTGTTGTCGGCGATCTTCGAGTCCTCGACGCTGAGCAGGCCGGCGTTGAAGACACCGCCACCGAAGAAGAAGGAGGTGTTACGGGTGACGGTGCTGTGCCAGATCTTCGTGGTGCCGAAGTTGGCCACACCACCGCCGTTGCCGCCGGACTGGTTGAGGACGACCTCGGAGTCCAGGATCTCGGCGGTGCCGCCCGGCTGGACCAGGATGCCGCCACCGTCGTTCTCGTCCGGTTCCTCGACGAGCGGCGTGACGACGCCCGGCGTGACCTTCGGGGTGACCTTCGGCGCGGCCTTCAGGCCCGCCTTCGGGTTGGCCTGTCGGGTGCTGAGCGCCTGGGCCAGCGGGGTGCCGGCCTTCACCTGCGCGGCGATCGTCTCGGAGTCCGAGTAGGCCGCCCAGACCGCCGCCGGCTCGACGGCGTTGTACAGCTCGAGGGTCTGCCCGCCCTTGATGGTCAGGCCCTTGATCGTGAGGTGACCGCCGGGGCCGACGTTGAGGATGCGGAAGTAGTCCGCAGTGGCTTCCCGGGAGATCGTGGTGTGCTCACCCTTGAGGGTGATGTTCTCGGTGATCACCGGGAGGCCGTTGCCCTCGTAGTCGTTGCGGCTCAGGTTGTAGGTGCAGCCCTTGGCCAGCTCCAGCACACCGCCGTGCTTGTTGTTGGCGAACACGATCGCCTGGATCAGCTTGTCGGTGTCGCAGGGCACCTCCTTCCCGCGCTCGCGGTCCTTGTCCCGGTCCTTGTCCTTGTCCCGGTCCTTGTTGTTGTCCCGGTCCTTGTTGTTGTCGTGGTCCCGGTTCTTGTCGTTGTCCCGGTCGCGCCCCTCGTCACCCCGGTGGTCGCCGTCCTTGCTGACCTGTGCGGTGTTCCAGTTCAGGCCGACCGCTCCGGCGCTGCCCGCGACGCCCACCGCCGCGAGACTGATCACGCCCGTCAAACCGGCCACGCCACTGGCGAGCCAGAGCTTGCGGCGGCGCTTGGCCGTCGCCCGCCCGGAGGCTTCGTTGTTCGTTAGGTAGTTGGACATCGGAGCTCTCTGCCCTCTCCTCGTACCAGACAGGGTCGCCGCCGTCAGACGGGCGTCCCCTGCTACAAATCGGTTGTAGCTCCCAAAAACACCGTATGAGAAGGTTCCTCGCCTCGCGGGCTTATCCGAAAGAACCCCACATTAGGTTCATGTTGCGTCTGGAGAGGCCGGGACACCCCGCCGGGTCGACAGCCGCCCAGGACGGTCGTAGACCCCTCTTGACCTGCCAAAACGGGTACGCCCCTCCGAGCCGGCGACGGCACGGAGGGGCGTACCTCTCTATGTGGTTCAGCCCCACCCGGTCAGGCGAAGCAGTCCGAAACGTTGAAGCAGTTGTCCGGACGGTTGGCAGTGACCGCGGACTTGTCGTCAAGCGTCACGGTGCCGCCGATGCTGTTGAAGATGCCCCCCGGCGAGAGGGTGGAGAAGTTGTGCGCCACCGTCGTCCGGTGGAGCCTGACCTCGCTTCCCTCGCCGTTGACGATGCCGCCGCCACGGCCGAACGGACCGACGGCCCGGTTGCCCACCACCTCGCTGTCGCGCAGCGTGGTGACGCTGTCGTCGTTGAAGAGGCCGCCACCGGAGAACCCCGCGGTGTTGTCCTTGATCCTGCTGTTCTCGATCGTCGCCACGCTGTCGTTGGTCACGGCCAGGCCGCCGCCGTCGCGAGCGGCGCTGTTCCTGGACACCGTGGCGTCCTTGAGGGTGAGCTGGCTGTCGGCCACCGCGACGCCACCACCGTCGAGCACCGCGGTGTTGCCGCTGACCGTGGTCTCGTGCAGGGTCGTGGTGCCCTCGACATCCAGGACGCCGCCGCCGAAGCCGAGCGTCTCGTTGTCGGTCACCTCGCTCTTGTAGACCCAGACCGAGCCACCGTCGACGTCCTCGGTGAAGATCGAGGCCGCCCCGTTGGAGATGCCACCGCCACCGATGATCCCGGTGTTGTCATTGACCTTCGACTCGTCGACCTGAAGCAGGCCGGCGTTGAAGATGCCGCCGCCGAAGAAGAAGGCGGTGTTGTGCGCGACCGTCGTCTTGCTGAGCCTGGTGCTGCCGAAGTTGGCCAACCCGCCGCCGTTGCCACCGGACTGGTTGTAGAGCAGCTCGCTGTCCAGGATCTCCGCCCGTCCACCGGGCTGCACCAGCACCCCGGCGCCGTCGTTGAACCCCGGCTCCTCCACCAGCGGCACGACCGCCGGCCCGGCCGACACCGGCTTCGCCACCACGGCTACCGGCTTGACTGCCATTGCCGCTGCTGCCGCCTTGGCTGCTGCGGCCTTGGCATCAGCCGGCTTGGCTGCTGTCGCCTTGGCATCACCCGCAGCCTTGGCCGCCTTCGGCTTGGCCGCGGTTGGCTTGATCGCCGTGGTCGCCGCAGGCTTTGCTGCCGTTGCCGCGGCGGGCTTGGCTGCCGTTGCGGCGGCGGGCTTGGCTGCCGTTGCGGCCGCAGGCTTGGCTGCCGCGACGCCCGGTTCGGGTGCGGTGGTCGGCGTGCCGCCGGGTGCGGTCGTGACCGCCGGCTTGGCTGCCGCACCGGCCGCGACCGACCGGACCGGGGCCGAGTACGGTGCCCAGACCGTCGTCGGGTCGGCGGTCACCGATGCCTGAAGGGTCTGGCCGCCCCTGATGCTCAGGCCCTTGAGGGTGAGGCGTCCGCCGGGGCCGACGTTGAGGATGCGGAAGTAGTCGGCGGTAGCCTCACGGCCGATCGTGGTGTGCTCACCCTTGAGGGTGATGTTCTCGGTGATCACCGGCAGGCCGTTGCCGTCCTGGTTGCGGGTCAGCGTGTAGGTGCAGCCCTTGGCCAGTTCCAGCACGCCACCGTTCTCGTTGTTGGCGAACGTGATCGCCTGGATCAGCCTGTCGGTGTCGCACGGGACCTGCTTGGTGCGGTCCTTTTCGTCGCGCTTGTCGTCCTCGCGCTTGTCGTCCTGGCGTTTGTCGTCCTGGCGTTTGTCGTCCTGGCGTTTGCCGTCCTCGCGCTTGTCGTCCTTGCCGGACCGGTCGTCGAAGCCGCTCCAGTCGTCGCCGCTCCACTCGTCGTCCCGAGCGTCGGCTTCCTTCGCGGCGCCTTCGTCCGCGCCGCCGGCGTCGCTGACGGTCTGCCGGTTGGTCGACGGCTGCGCGTCGGAGACCTGGTCGGATTTGGGCTTGTCATCCCTGGCGGCCACGCCGCCGAGGGCCGCCAGGCCGACCACACCTGTCAGCCCGGCCACGCCGGCGACCCAGAGAGCCCGCCGTCGTCGTGTCGGCGGAGCCGTCGAGGCCCCGCCGTCGGTACTCGTTACGTCGTTGGACATCAGAGCCTTCCGCCCTCTCCTGCTACCAGACGGGGTCGCATCGCCTGAGGCGCCACGACCAGCTACAAATGGGTTGCAGCCTCTGATCCCCACCGTATGAGAACCATCTTCGCGACGAGGACGTATCCGAGATAACCCCACATTTGGCGCAGGCCGGATGAGGTCGGGCAAGGCGGCCGGGGCGGCGAAAAGGGCGTGAGCAGCGCAAACGCCAAGTCTGCCGGGTGAATGTCACCGCCATCGCGGGAACGGACATCGCCTATCCGGCCTACGTGCCGTCCCCCGCCAGCGCCCACCGCCAGCGCCCACCGCCAGCGTCCAGGGCCGCGCCGGGGCGTGCCGGGGGGTGATCCACTCGGGTTCCTGGATAGCGCGGTATCCGTAGGCCTGGACAGCGCGTTTTCCGTGAAGGCGAGTGGATCACGGGGGTGGGTCTTGGTCGACCGCCTCCGGGTGGGGTCGGCCGATGCCCGGCGGCCCGGGATGGGCGCTGGGCGGGTGCCAGGCGGCTATGGATGGGCGCTGGCGGGTGCCAGGTGGCGGTGGATGGGCGCTGGGCCGGTGCCAGGCGGCGGCGGAGCCCGCTGGGCTGGGCCGGAGGGCTTGGTCGACAGGCCGCACCGACGCCGCCGGGCCGTTGGTCGGCTGGCGGCGACGCCGGTGCGGTGCGGGTTGGTGCGGCGGTCAGCCGGGCAGGCGGGGGCCGGCCTCGCGCTGCTCGGCCAGCCAGGTCTCCACCTCGTCGGAGGTGCGTGGCAGCCCGGCCGACAGGTTCACCGCGCCGGTCGCGGTGACAAGTACGTCGTCCTCGATCCGGATGCCGACGCCGCGCAGCTCGGCGGGGACCAGCTCGTCCTCCGGCTGGAAGTACAGACCGGGCTCGACGGTGAGCACGTAGCCCTCGCCCAGCGCGCCGTCGCGGTAGGTCTCCTTGCGGGCGTTGGAGCAGTCGTGCACGTCGATGCCGAGCATGTGGCCGAAGCCGTGCAGGGTCCACCGCCGGTAGACCGTCGACTTCTCGTCCATCGCCTCGTCCAAGCTGACCGGCAGCAGGCCCAGCTCGGACAGGCCTTCGGCGAGCACCCGCATGCAGGTCAGGTGGACGTCCTTGAACTTCACCCCGGGGCGGATGGCCTCGATGCCGGCCTGCTGCGAGGCGTACACGATGTCGTAGACCTGGCGTTGCAGGGCGGTGAACCGCCCGTTGACCGGCAGCACCCGGGTCACGTCGGCGGTGTAGAGGTTGCGGCCCTCGACGCCCATGTCCATCAGCAGCAGGTCACCCGGCCGGGTGGCGCCGTGGTTGTGCACCCAGTGCAGGATCGTGGCGTGCTCGCCGGCGCCGACGATCGAGCTGTACCCGACGTCGTTGCCGTCGTGGCGGGCCCGCAGCGCGAAGACACCCTCCAGCAGCCGCTCGGAGACGGCACGGTCGGCCGGGAGGATCCGGGCCACGTCCTCGAAGCCGCGTACGGTGGCGTCGATCGCGTCCTGGAGTTGGCCGATCTCCCACTCGTCCTTGACCAGCTTCATCTCCGAGATGGCGATGGCCAGCTCCCGGTCGCGGGCCGGCTGACCCTCGGCGCGCGGCCCGTCGTAGGCACGGACGGCCGCGTCCACCTGGGCGTCGAAACCGCGCAACACCCGGGTACGCCCCGGCGCCAGGTCGGCGAGTGTCGCCTCCAGGCCGGTCAGGTCGGCGGTGGGCAGGCCCAGCTCGGTCGACTTCTCGCCGAGGGTGTGCCGCCGGCCCACCCACAGCTCGCCGTTGCGGCTGCGGAAGAACTCGTCGGTCTCCCGGGACGAGCGGGGCCGCATGTACAGCGTCGCGTCGTGCCCGGAGCCGTTGGGGCGCAGCACCAGCACGCTGTCGGCGTCGTGGTCGCCGGTCAGGTAGGCGAAGTCACTGCCCGGCCGGAACGGGTAGTCGGTGTCGTTGGCCCGGACCTTCTCGGTGCCGGTGGGGATGACAAGCGTCTCGCCGGGGAAGGCGGCGGAGAGCGCGGCACGCCGCTTGGCGTAGTTGGGCGTCTCCGGCCGGGGCGCCACGGGGAGCGCGGTGTCGTGCCAGCCCTGCCGCATGAAGGACAGGAACGCCTCCGGGAAGTCCGGATCGTGCGATTCCGTGCCGTCCGTCGGCGTACCGTCGGTTTGTCCCTCGGTCATTGCGCCGCTCCCTCCGCTTCGTTGCTGATCCCGACGGTACCGCGCGTCCCGGTTCGCGCTGACGCCCCCGGGAGCCGGGCGGATCGACGGACGGCTGCAAGGGCCGACAGCGCGCGTGGAAAGATGGCCTCCATGTGCGGACTTCTGGCCTTCTTCAGCGCGAACGGCAACGCCGCCGCGCATCGCGACCACATCGCCGGAGCGTTGGAATGCCTGCACCACCGCGGCCCCGACGAGACCGGGGTCGAGGTGGTCGGCGACGCTTCCGGCCGGTACGCGGACGGCGTGTTCGCCCACAAGCGGCTGGCCATCATCGACGTCGCGTCGAGCCACGAGCCGCTGCCCTACGCGAACGGTCGTTACCTGCTCACCTTCAACGGTGAGATCTACAACTACATCGAGCTGCGCGAGGAGTTGATCAGGAACTTCGGCGCGCAGTTCGCCACCGCCGGCGACGGCGAGGTGATCGTGGCGGGCTACCACTTCTGGGGCGAGCAGGTGCTCACCCGGCTGCGGGGCATGTTCGCCTTCGTCATCTGGGACCGGCAGGAGCGGCGCGCGTTCGGTGCCCGCGACTACTTCGGCATCAAGCCCATGCACTACCTGGAGACCGCCGACGGCCTCTACCTGGCGTCGGAGAAGAAGGCGCTGCTGCCGTTCGCGCACAGCAACTACCAGGGCGACGCGGGTGTCGACACGGCCAACCTGAGTCACTACCTGACGTTGCAGTACGTCCCGGAGCCCGGCACCCTGCACAAGGGCATCAGCCGGATCGGCTCGGGGGAGTACCTGAACTGGACCCCGGGTGGGCGCATCGACGTACGCCGGTGGTACCGGCCGGTGTTCCGGCCGGCGCCGGTCGACGACGAGCAGAAGCTGTACCACGAGATCCGGGAGACGCTGCGCGAGAGCGTGCGCATGCACATGCGCTCCGACGTGCCGGTGGGCTCGTTCCTGTCCAGCGGCATCGACTCGACGGCGGTGGTGGCGCTGGCCCGGGAGTTCAACCCGAACATCCTCACCTTCACCGTCGGCTACGACGTGCCGGGATATTCGGAGATCGACGTCGCCCAGGAGTCGGCGCGGCACCTGGACGTCACCACCATCCCCACCAAGATCGGTCCGCAGGACATGATCGACGCGCTGCCGAAGATCGTCTGGCACCTGGACGACCCGGTGGCCGACCCGGCGCTGGTGCCGCTCTACTTCGTGGCGAAGAAGGCCGCCGAGCACGTCACTGTGGTGCTCTCCGGTGAGGGCGCGGACGAGTTCTTCGGCGGTTACACGATCTACCGGGAGCCGCTGTCGCTCGGGACCGTCAACGGTCTGCCCGGCGGGGTGCAGAAGGGCCTGCGCGCGGTCTCCAAGGCGATCCCGCAGGGCGTCAAGGGCAAGAGCTTCCTGGAGCGTGGCACCACCCCGATCGAGGAGCGCTACTACGGCAACGCGCGGATGTTCACCGAGGAGGAGAAGCAGCACCTGATGCGCCGCTACGACCCCTCGGTGCGCTACACCGACGTCACCGCCCCGATCTACGCCGAGTGCACGGAGTTGGACGACGTCACCAAGATGCAGTACGTCGATCTCTACACCTGGCTGCGCGGCGACATCCTGGTCAAGGCCGACCGGATCTCGATGTCGCACTCGCTGGAGGTGCGGGTGCCGTTCCTCGACCGTGAGGTCTTCGACGTCGCGGCGAAGATCCCGGTGGACCTGAAGCTGCCGCCGCGCTCCGACGCCACGAAGTACGCGATGCGTCAGGCGTTGCAGGGTGTGGTGCCGCCGGCCATCGTCAACCGCAAGAAGTTGGGCTTCCCGACCCCCACCCGGGTCTGGCTGCGCGGCGAGATGTACGAGTGGGCCCGGCACGTGCTGAGCACCTCCGGCGCGGGTGACCTGCTCGACCTGTCGTACGCGCTGCGGCTGCTCGACGAGCACAAGCGGGAGGAGGCCGACCACTCCCGCAAGGTGTGGACGGTGCTGATCTTCTGCATCTGGCACGCCATCTTCGTGGCGAAGACCCTCGACCCGGGCATCCAGCGCAACCAGTCCGCCCTGCTCACGAAGCCGGTGGTCGGTTCCATGGTCCGCTGACACCCACGGTGACCAAGAGGTTTGCGTCACCGGGGAGCTGCCTCGGTGACGCAAACCTCTTGATCGACTAGCTGGTGGTGGTTAGCGGCGGGCGCAGGTGACAGTGGGTATTCCGTTCGTTCCTGTGGTGCTGGCCAGGAAGCCGAACGTGGTGGTGCCCTCCGGTGCGATCGTGCCGTTGTAATTGACGTTCGTCGCCGTCACCGACGAGCCGGACGACGTCTGGGTGGCACCCCAGATCTGACTTATCGACTGCCCGTTGGGCCAGCTCCAACTCGCGGTCCAGCCGGAGAACGGCGTACTGCCGTGGTTCATGATCGTGACTTCGCCCTGGAAGCCGCCCTGCCACGTGCTGCTCACCTTGTAGACCGCCATGCAGTCACCGCCCGGCGGAGGGGTGGTCGGGTTCGGCGGCGGCGTGGTCGGGTTCGGCGGAGGGGTGGTCGGGTTCGGCGGCGGGGTCGTCGGGTTCGGCGGCGGCGTGGTCGGGTCCGGTGACGGCGAACCGGTACCCGGACCCACCCCGGTCACCTGACCGCTGCCGCCGTCGAAGGTCACGTCGGAGCAGCCGAAGAAGTTCTCCTGCGAGTCCGAGCGCACCCAGCGGGAGTAGATGATGTGCCGGCCGCTCTTGCCCGACGGCAGGTTGCCGCTGAAGTAGTAGTGCCCGTCGTTGGTGCCGACCGCGCCGCGCTGCGGCGGGTTGGTCACCGTGAGGAACGGCTCCTCCAGGTCACTCCAGGCCAGCGCCCGGGTCGGGCTCCAACTGTCCTTGGTCACGTAGAAGTAGAACGTGCCCGGGTGGTGTGCCCAGTTGCTGTACTTGAAGTCCAGCCGGGCCCCGGAGGTCAGGTGGGTGAGCGGCCAGTCGGTGCGGGGCAGGTCGTAGCCGCGGAAGCCGGTGTTGCCGCCGCTGCACAACTGCCCGTCCGGGATGAAGCCGGTGGTCCGGCCACCGGCGTCGGAGCGCAGCACGCTGAACCAGTTGTAGAGCGAGTTCGCCCCGCTCTGCGCCACCGCGGCGGAGCACGCGGGGTTGTTCGGCCTGATCTCACCGGTCTGGCTGCGGCCGTCCTGCCAGCACAGGTAGGTACGGCTGCCCGGGGTCATCGCCGCGCCGTGCGCGGCGGCCGGCTGGGGACTGGACGCCAGGGCGACAGCGCCCAGCGCGAGGGTCATGGCCGCGGTGAGCAACGCGGCCGTACGGGAACGGTTCACGGGTTCTCCTGACTCGCGAGGCGTGCCGCCCGAGCCGCCCCGCCGCAATCGGGTGGGACGTGGCCTGCTCGCCCCGCTGAAGTGAGCGGTGCGACGATCACGGCGACGTGCCCCGGCGGGAGACCAGCCGGTGGACGCGTGCCATCAACGGTCCTGTCAGGGACCGGCGCCCTCGCGTGTGTCGAACCCGGCAACCGGTGGCGCGGCAGCCCTCGCACCGCCCGGTACCCGTCATCCCATCACGCCACGCCGTCGCGGCGCAATAGCTGAACCTCGATGGATGAGTTGACCCACCGGCCGCCGTCGCACGCCATATCCTGCGGACGGGGACGGCGGAACGGAGAGGCGGCGACCGGTGCCGGAGGTATTCGACGAGGTGCTCCGCCGGTGCCGCGCCGGTGAACCGGTCACGCTGGCCACCGTCGTGGACACCTGGCACTCCGCGCCGCAGCCGCCCGGCGCGACCATGGCGGTGGCGGTCGACGGCACGGTCACCGGCAGCGTCTCCGGCGGCTGCGTCGAGGCGGACCTCTACGAACGGTCCCGCCGCGTGCTCGACACGGGCGCGGCCGAGCTGATCCGCTACGGCGTCAGCGACGACGACGCGTACGCCGTGGGTCTGACCTGCGGTGGCATCCTCGACGTGTTCGTGGAGCGTGTCGACGCCAGCGCCCTGCCGGGGCTGGCGGCGGTCGCCGCCGCCCGCCGAGGCGGCCAACCGGCGGCAGTGGTCACCTGCGTGGCCGCCGATGCCGGCGACCCACCGGGCGCGGTGCCGACCGATCCGGCGCGGCGACTGGGCCGACGCCTGGTGCTGACCGGCCAGCGGCCCATCGGCTCGCTCGGTGACGACCGGCTCGACGACGCCGCCCGCGTCGACGCCCTCGGGCTGCTCGCCGCCGGGCACAGCGGGATGCTCCGGTACGGCTACCACGGGCAGCGGCGCGGCAGCGGCATCAGCCTCTTCGTGACCGCGTACGCCACCGCACCACGGATGATCGTCTTCGGGGCGATCGACTTCGCCGCCGCGGTGGCCCGGATCGGTGCGTTCCTCGGCTACCGGGTCACCGTCTGCGACGCCCGCGGGGTCTTCACCACCGCACGGCGCTTTCCCGAGGCCGACGAGGTGGTGGTGCAGTGGCCGCACCGCTACCTGCGGACGGAGTTGGACGCGGGCCGGGCCGACGGGCGGACGGTGGTGTGCGTCCTCACCCACGATCCGAAGTTCGACGTGCCGGTGCTGGAGCTGGCGTTGCGCCACCGGTTGGCGTACGTCGGCGCGATGGGTTCGCGGCGCACCCACGACGAGCGGCACAAGCTGCTGCGCGAGGCGGGGCTCAGTGCGGCGCAGCTCGCCCGGCTCGCCTCCCCGATCGGGTTGGACCTCGGTGGTCGTACCCCGGAGGAGACCGCGGTGAGCGTGGCCGCGCAGATCGTCGCGGCCCGCTGGGGCGGCAGTGGTCGTCCGCTGGCGGCGCTCGACGGGGCGATCCACCGGCCGGGTTAGCGCGCGCCCGTGCGCCGCCTTCGGCGCCCACCGGGCCGCGCGCTGTGCCAGCCTGGTGGCACGGCGACCGGCTCGGCTGGCGACGGCCGGTGGTTGGTGACGACGAGAGGATCGGCATGGGGTACGCGGTGGTGCTCGGCGAGGCGCTCGTCGACCTGCTCGACAGCGAGCGCGACGGGGAGCGGGTCTACCGGCAGGCGATCGGCGGCGGGCCGCTCAACGTCGCCGTCGGGGTGGCCCGCCTCGGCGGTGCGGCACAGTTCGTCGGTTCCCTCGGCGACGACGCGTTGGGCGGCCGGATCCGCGCCTTCCTGACCGCGGCCGACGTCGGGGTGGCCGGTGCGGTGACGGTGCCCGCGCCGACCACGCTCGCGGTGGTCACGTACGCCGGACCGGAACCCGACTTCCGCTTCTACGGCGAACCGGCGTCCTACGGCCTGCTCGGCCCCGACGATCTGGATCTCGCGCTGGTGGAGGGCGCCGACGTGCTCTCCTGCGGCTCGATCGCGCTGCTCCAGCCCGGCACGCTGGCCGCCGCCCGGCGTGCCTGGTCGCTCGCCACCGGTCTGCGGGTGTTCGACCCGAACGTGCGCCCCCGACTGCTCGCCGGGCCTGCCGCGCTGGACGGGCTACGCCAGGTGGTGGCCGAGTTCGCCGCCGGCGCGCACCTGGTCAAGCTGAGCGCCGCCGACGCCGGGCTGCTCTACCCGGGTGAACCGGTCGAGGGGGTGGCCGCGTACCTGCGCGAGCTGGGCGCCGCCACGGTGGTGGTGACGCTCGGCGCGGCCGGCGCGGTGCTGGCCGCCGCCGACGCCGACCCGGTCCGGGTACCGGCCCCGAAGGTCGACGCGGTCGACGCCACCGGCGCCGGTGACTCGGTGCTGGCCGCGCTCGTCGCCGACCTGCTCAACGACGGCGAACCGGACTCCCCGCAAGGTTGGGTCGAGCGGGTCGCGTTCGCGCTGCGGGTCGCGGGCCTGGTCTGCGAAAGGCCCGGCGGTGCCACCGCCATGCCCACCCGCGCCGACGTCGAACGTCGCTTTCCGGCCTAGCCCTCACCGTCGAGTTCGCGGTAGCCGCGCCGGGCGGCGACAAGCGCGGCGCGGGCGCCGAAGGGAGCCTCCGCGGCCACCCTCTCCGGCGGCGCGCCGCCGGTGTGCGCGGCCCGGATCAGCCAGGCCAACCTCACCAGGTCGGCGTGTTGGGCGCGGACGAACTCGACGTCCACCGGATCGCCGTGACCCGGCACCACCACCGTGCGCGCGGTGGTCAGCCGCAGCAGGTCCGCGACCGCGTCCGGCCACCGCAGGGGGTACGCGTCCTCGAAGGCGGGCGGCCCGCTCTGCTCCACCAGGTCCCCGGCGACGAGCACGTCGGCGTCCGGCACGTGCACCACCAGGTCCGCGTCGGTGTGCCCCCGCCCCGGGTGACGCAGCAGCACCCGCCGGCCACCCAGGTCGAGCGACGTCTCGGTGTGCACCGTGTGCGTCGGGGCGAGCAGTGGGGTGTCGACCAGCTCGGCGGCGAGCGCCGGATGCTCCTCGCGCAGCTCCGCGTACGCCTCCCGGCGCAGCCGCTCCGGGTCGGTGCGCAGCGCTGCGGCGGCCAGTTCGTGCGCGTACACCGGGCGGGGCGGGTCGCCGGCCAGGACGGCGTTGCCGAAGCAGTGGTCGTAGTGGTGGTGGGTGTTGACAATTGTCAACGGGCGGTCGGTGACCGCCCGGACGGCGGCGGCCAGCTCGGCGGCCTGAGCGGCCGAGGAGAGCGTGTCCACCAGGAGCGCCTCGTCGTCACCGACGACAAGTGTGACGTTGACCCGCAGCAGTGGTTCGCGAAGCACGTGCACCCGGTCGGCGACCTCGACGAAACCGGTGCTCACGACGACCGCCCGGCGCGCTCGACGAAGCGTTGCCGGTCCACCAGGATCCGGTCCACCCGGCCCCGGGCCACCGTCTGGTCACCGTCGCTGACCGTGACCTCGAACGACAGTCGGCGGCCGTCGACCGTCGCCAGCAGGGCCTGGGCCCGGACCGTCCGACCGACCACTGTCGGGGCCAGGTGCTCCAGCTCGACACGCGTCCCCACGGTCGTCGACCCCGCCGGCATCCCGGTCGCCGTCGCCGCGACGGTGGCGGCCTCGGCCAGCGCGAGCACCCGGGGAGTGCCCAGCACCGGTACGTCCCCGGAACCGACCGCCTGGGCGGTGTCCGCGTCGGTGACTGTCAACTCGACCTGGGCGGTCAGACCCGGCGCGAAGGCCGGCTCGGGCTGCTCCTGCATGGTCGTCAGCCTAGGTGCTCACCGCAGGTGTCGGGCACGCGCCCGGTGATCCGGGCGCACCCACCCCGAACGGCCGGCGGGTGGTCCCCGTCGGTCGATGCCGTACCCGTCGTTAACCTTGACGACGATGGCCGTCGTGACTGACCCCCAGCCCCCCGCCCGGACCGACCCGCCCGCGTCCGGCGACGGGGGTCGTCGGCGTGTCGTCGCCATGAGCGTGTGGGCGGTCACCTTCGTCGCCGCGTGGCTGGCGATCGGGCTGCCCACCGACCCCGCGTACGCCTTCGTCTGGATCTGGCTCGCGACCATCGCCTGGAACAGCGACCGGCCGTGGCGCAGTCATCTGCGCTTCGCCCGGGACTGGGTGCCGGTGGTGCTGCTGTTCGTCGTCTACAACCTCTCGCGCGGGTTCGCCGACAACGGGGCCACACCGCACGCGATGGAGCTGATCGTCGCCGACCGGTTCATGTTGGGCTGGGCCACCGGCGGCGAGGTGCCCACCATCTGGTTGCAGCAGCACCTCTACCACCCGCAGGTGCACTGGTGGGACGTCGCGGCGAGCTGGGTGTACTTCTCGCACTTCGTGGTGGCGTTGACCGCCGCCGCGGTGCTCTGGCTACGGGACCGGCACCGCTGGGCGGCGTACATGCGGCGTTGGGGTTTCCTCTGCGCCGCCGGCCTGGTGACCTACTTCGCCTACCCGGCCGCCCCGCCCTGGTGGGCGGCGCAGAACGGGCTGCTCACCGAGGTCGCCCGGATCTCCACCCGGGGTTGGAAGGCGTTCGGCATGCACGGTGCCGGCAACGTGCTCAACGCCGGTCAGATCGCCTCCAACCCGGTCGCCGCGATGCCGTCGCTGCACACCGCGTGGGCGCTGTTCGTGGTGCTGTTCTTCCTGACCACCACCCGCCGCCGCTGGTGGCCGCTGCTGCTCGCGTACCCGCTGGCGATGACCTTCACCCTGGTCTACTCGGGTGAGCACTACGTGATCGACGTGCTTGTCGGCTGGACGTACGTGGGGTTGACCTTCCTGGTGGTCGGATTGGCCGAGCGCGGCTGGGCCGCCTGGCGGGTGCGTCACCCGCGGGTCGAGGCGAAGCCGGCCACCGGGGCACCACCCGAGCGGGCCGTCGCCCCCGACGGCGCGACCGCTGCCGCCGACCACCCGGCGATCCCCGCCGATCGCTGACGGAGGTTACCGCCCCTCCGGCCCAGGGGACCGGGCGACAACGTCCTGATCATCGGGGGGCAGCGGGGCGGGGTGCTGGGCGCGGTGGGCGCGGGCGTTCAGCTCGGCTGCCATCGCCCACGCCTCGGCCAGGTCGCGGTCCTGGGCGGTGGCACCGGAACCGCCAGCGGTGTCGGCGTGCACGGAGGCCAGCCCCAGGCGGCGCTGCACCGGCCCCTGCACCACCCGCACACTCTGGATGCGGGCGTACGGCAGGATCACCAACTGCCGGGTGAGCCTCCCGGACCGGGTGGCGAACACCCCCTCGAACAGCCCCGCGCCGAACGCGCGACGGCCCAGCGGGTGCAGCCATCGGGTGCGGGTCGGTGGCGGGGTGAGCACCAGGGTGTCGAGGCGGACCCCGGGCAGCACCTCGGCGACGATCATCGTCGCCGTCGGCAGGTCACCGACCGGCAGCAACCGGTCGGGCCGGTTGCGGTCGTCGGCGTCGGCGAGGGAATACCCCGCCACCTCCAGGCGCAGCCGCAGCCAGCCGTTCACCCGCCAGAGCAGCGGCCAGGTGGCCCGCACGGTCTGCACCCGCGCCAGCGGCACGGCCTGCGCCCGCGTCTCCAGCAGACCGTTGTGCACCCGCAGCGTGCCGCCGTCGCGGGCCAGCCGGAAGTTCCAGTCGTCGAGGACCCGGCGGACCGGTTGCAGCAGCACGCCCGCCATCGCGGTGAGCGTGCTCGCCACCGCGACGAACGACCACGACCCCGCGGTGACGAACTGCACCACGACGAAGGCCACCCCGAACGGGAGCAGGAACGCCTGCGGGGTGAGCAGTTGGCTGACCAGCAGGTTCTGGTTGCGTACCGCGTGCAGTGGCCGGCCCGGCGCGGCCGTCACCGGTGACGCCGCCGCGCCCGGGACCACCGCGGGCGTCGCGTGGCCCGGCCCGGTCGGCTGCGTCACCCGCCCGGCCAGCGCCAGCAGCCGCTCGCGCAACCGGGCCGCGTCGGCCACCCCGAGGTACGCCAGTGGCGCCTCGGTCTTGCCGCCGCCGACCACCTCCAGCCGCAACTCGGCCAGGCCGCTGAGCTGGGCCAGCAGTGGCCGGACCACCTCGACGGCCTGCAGTCGCTCCAACGGGATGGCCCGGGTGCGCCGCCAGAGCAGCCCCTCGTACACCCGCAGTTCGCGGCCCACCACGTGGTAGCCGGTGTTGTACCAGCTGATCACCGACAGCACTGTCGCGCCGAGCGCCAGCACCGCCACCATGGCGGCGAACCAGCCGAAGCCCACCCGGGACAGCGTCGACCAGGACAACCCGGCGATGACCACGGCCAGGGACTTGGCACCGTGCAGCAGTGGGCTGAGCGGATGCAGTCGCTGCCGGGGCTCGCCCTCGCCCGGGGGCGCCGGCCAGGCGGCGGGCTCCGCCGACGGCACCGGCCCGTGCGGTGCCATGTCGGCTGGTCGCACCGGCCCGTGCGGCGCCGCGTCGGCGGGTGGCACGGTGCTCGGCTCGGCGGGACCGTCGCTCATCGGGCCGGCCCCCGGCCCGGCCGGTGCTCCGCGCCGGACCTGCCAGGTCTGTCCCGGTACGGCCCGCAGCGCCACCCCGCTCCAGCGTTCACAGGCCCTCCGCCCGGTCCTCGCCGAGCGCGGTGAGCCGGTCACGGAGCCGGGACGCCTCCGCCGGGCGCAGCCCGGGCACCCGGGCGTCGCTCGCCGCCGCGGCCGTGTGCAACTGCACTGTGGCAAGGTCGAAGGCGCGCTCCAACGGCCCCGCGCTGACGTCGACGAACTGCATCCGCGAATACGGGACGATGGAGAGCCGGCGGACCAGCAGCCCGTGCCGGACCAGCAGGTCGCTGTCTCGTTCGGCGTACCCCCAGGCCCGGACCGCGCGGACGATCGCGACAGCCCGCCACCCGCCGAGCACCAGCACGACGGCGACGGCGAGCCCGAACGACCAGTGGCCGCTCAACGCCCAGCCGACCCCGGTCCCCGCGAGCCCGATGGCGACCACGACCGCCAGCCGGATCAGCTCCACCCAGATCAGGTCGGTGGAGATCGGCTGCCAGTGGACCGTGTCGGGCCAGGGCTCCAGCGGCCCTCGGCCCACCGGGGTGGCCGTCGAGGCTTCGGATCCGGGAGGCGGTGGGGCGCCGGGGGTGCTCACGTGTCGAGCGTAGGCGATCCGGGCACCGCAGTGACGCCACGCAGGAAGCCGCGAGCGTCCAGGAAGTCACCGAGGCTGGTCCGGTGTTCGGCACACGCCAGCCAGGTCTTGCGCCGATCGGCGTTGTGCAACCGGGGATTGTTCCACTCCAGGGCCCAGACAGCGGCGGCCCGACAGCCGCGGGCCGAGCAGACAAGGGCGTCGTCGGCGCTGGAGGGGATGCTCATCCGGGCCAGTCTAGGGTGGCCGCGCGGAAAGTTTGATCGCCGGGCGACCACGGGGGGAGCCGCCCGGCGACGGGGTGAATCGTACACGCGGCAGGCCGGTCCTTGTACACCCTCGTCGGGCGATTCTGCTGCTGGGGGCGGCGCGGCGAAAATCGGCTTCTCCCCACCTCGACACTCAGCAAGGCATGCGAGTCTTGATACCGCACAAGCCGCGACGACCGACAAACGCTGTGGAGGACCGGTGGCCCAGCCGACCATGCCCGACGCCCCGACGCCGAACGGGGCGGCACCGCAGACGCCCGCGGCGGTGACCACACCCGCGCAGGACGCCACCCTGTTGGAGCGGGCGCTGTTCGAGATCAAACGTGTGATCGTCGGGCAGGACCGGATGGTGGAGCGGATGTTCGTCGCGCTGCTCGCTCGCGGTCACTGCCTGCTCGAAGGGGTGCCCGGCGTCGCCAAGACCCTGGCGGTGGAGACCCTCGCCAAGGTCGTCGGCGGGTCCTTCGCCCGGGTGCAGTTCACCCCGGACCTGGTGCCCGCCGACATCATGGGCACCCGCATCTACCGGCAGTCGAGCGAGAAGTTCGACGTCGAGCTGGGCCCCGTCTTCGTCAACTTCCTGCTCGCCGACGAGATCAACCGGGCACCGGCGAAGGTGCAGTCCGCGCTGCTGGAGGTGATGAGCGAGCGGCAGGTGTCCATCGGCGGCGAGAGCCACCGGGTGCCCGACCCGTTCCTGGTGATGGCCACCCAGAACCCGATCGAGCAGGAAGGCGTCTACCCGCTGCCCGAGGCGCAGCGCGACCGGTTCCTCATGAAGATCGTGGTGGGCTACCCGACCGACGCGGAGGAACGCGAGATCGTCTACCGGATGGGTGTGACCGCCCCCGAGCCGACCGCTGTGTTCGACACCCCCGAGCTGATCGCCCTGCAACGCAAGGCGGACCAGGTCTTCGTGCACAACGCCCTCGTCGACTACGCGGTCCGGTTGGTGCTGGCCACCCGCGCCCCCGCCGAGCACGGCATGCCCGACGTCGCCCAACTGATCCAGTACGGGGCCAGCCCACGCGCCTCGCTGGGCCTGGTCCGGGCGACGCGCGCGCTGGCGCTGCTGCGCGGGCGCGACTACGCCCTGCCGCAGGACGTGCAGGACATCGCGCCGGACATCCTGCGGCACCGGCTGGTGCTCAGCTACGACGCGCTCGCCGACGACGTGCCCGCCGACCACATCGTGCACCGGGTGATGTCGACGATTCCCCTGCCGGCGGTCGCGCCCCGGCAGCAGGCCACCCCGTCGTCGACCGTGCCGCCGCCGGGCGCTGGATGGCCCGGGCAGCGGCCGTGACCTCACCCACCCCTCGTCCCGCCCCCGATCGCAGCGAGGCCGTGCTGTCCCGGCTGCAACTGCTCGTCACCCGCAAACTCGACGGCCTGCTCCAGGGCGACTACGCCGGTCTGCTGCCCGGACCGGGCAGCGAGGCGGGCGAATCCCGCGAGTACCGCCCCGGCGACGACGTGCGCCGGATGGACTGGCCGGTCACCGCACGGACCACCACACCCCACGTGCGGCGTACGGTCGCGGACCGGGAACTGGAGACCTGGCTGGCGGTGGACCTCTCCGCCAGCCTGGACTTCGGCACCGGGCAGTGGCTCAAACGGGAGGTGGTGGTGGCCGCCGCGGCCGCCATCACCCACCTGACCGTGCGCGGCGGCAACCGGATCGGCGCGGTGATCGGCACCGGCGGCGGGGT
Source organism: Micromonospora sp. NPDC023888 (assembly GCF_040639415.1). NCBI lineage: Bacteria > Bacillati > Actinomycetota > Actinomycetes > Micromonosporales > Micromonosporaceae > Micromonospora > Micromonospora sp. NPDC023888. Next base: position 27,077 of record NZ_JBEZZW010000005.1, read on the forward strand.
ACCCGCACCGGCCCGCCGTTGGCGTGGCTCAGCACCACCGCCGGCCGGGCCCGGGGTGCTCACCCGGCTACCGGCCCGCTCCGGCCGCAAGGAGGCGCAGGGCCTGCTGCGTACCCTCGCCGGCACCGCCATCCAGCCGGGTCGCGGTGACCTGGGCGCCCTGATCGACATGCTCAACCGTCCGCCCCGCCGACGCGGGGTGGCCGTGGTGATCTCGGACTTCCTCGCGCCGGCCGAGCAGTGGGCCCGGCCGATGCGCAAGCTGCGGGTCCGCCACGACGTGCTCGCGATCGAGGTGATCGACCCGCGCGAGCTGGAGTTGCCCGACGTGGGTGTGTTGCCGGTGGTCGACCCGGAGAGCGGCGAGCTGCACGAGGTGCAGACCGCCGATCCACGGCTGCGGCAGCGCTACGCCGACGCCGCGACCGCCCAACGGGCCACCATCGCCGCCGCCCTGCGTGGCGCCGGGGCGGCCCACCTGCGTCTGCGTACCGACCGAGACTGGCTGCTGGACATGGTGCGATTCGTGGCCGCGCAGCGGCACGCGCGTACCCGGGGGACGACACGATGATCCGTTTCATGCAACCGTGGTGGCTGTTGGCGGTGCTGCCGGTGCTCGCACTCGCGGCGTTCTACGTCTGGCGGCAGTTGCACCGCCGGGCGTTCGCGATGCGGTTCACCAATGTGGACCTGCTGCGTACGGTGGCGCCGAAGGGGCTCGGCTGGCGTCGGCACGTCCCGGCTACCGCGTTCCTGCTCTGCCTGCTGGTGCTGGCCACCGCGCTGGCCCGGCCGGCGGTGGACACCCGGGAGCCGTTGGAGCGGGCCACCGTGATGCTCGCCATCGACGTGTCGCTGTCGATGCAGGCCGACGACGTGGCACCGAACCGGCTGGAGGCGGCCCAGGAGGCCGCCAAGCAGTTCGTCGGTGAGCTGCCGAAGAGCTACAACCTGGGTCTCGTGTCGTTCGCCAAGGCGGCGAACGTGCTGGTGCCGCCGGGCAAGGACCGCGACGCGGTGACAAGTGCCATCGACGGTCTGGTGCTGGCCGAGGCGACCGCGACCGGCGAGGCGGTGTTCACCTGCCTGGAGGCGATCCGGTCGGTGCCGGCCGACGGTGCGGCGGGCATCCCGCCGGCACGGATCGTGCTGCTCTCCGACGGGTTCCGCACCTCCGGGCGGGCGGTGGAGGAGGCGGCGGCGGCCGCGCAGGCGGCGAACGTGCCGGTGTCCACCATCGCGTTCGGCACCGACACCGGTCAGGTCGACATCGGCGGGCAGTTGCAGCGGGTGCCGGTGGACCGGTTGGCCCTGGCCGAGCTTGCCGAGACCACCGAGGGCTACTTCTACGAGGCGGCCTCGGTGAGCGAGCTGAAGCAGGTCTACCAGGACATGGGCAGCTCGATCGGCTTCCGGACCGAGCCGCGCGAGGTGACCCAGTGGTACGCCGGGGTGGCGTTGCTGCTGGCGCTCTGCGCCGGCGCGCTCAGCCTGCTGTGGTCGTCGCGGATGCTCTGAGCGGTGGACCGGCGGCGGTCACCGACCGCCGCCGGTCGGCACCAACCTCAGTGGCCGCCGCCGGCGAGCACGAAGACGATTGCCACCCAGACGGCGGCGAGGGTGAAGCCCAGTGGGGCGACGTAGCGGCTCATGGACGGCTCCGGGTGGCGGCTGGACGGTCCGCGTGCGGGGGCGGACCGCAGGGGGTGGGGACGCGCACACGAAGTCGTGACCGGGCGGCTCCCGGCGACCGCCGGCGAACCGGACGGCGCGGCACACACCTCGGCGGGTGCCGAGGGGCGGGGGAGCGGAGCTGGGTCAGCTCACCAGACTGAGTCGTGGCTCAGCGGGGCTGACCATCGGCCCGGCCACGACTGGGAGGATCGCTATCTCGCACAGCGATCACCTCCTGCAAGTCGGGCGGGCCGGAACGTTGATGATCGTACACCTGCGGTGCCGACGCGACGCACTCGGCCGACCGGCCGGCGACCCCTCCACCGCCCGGTTGGCGCCGCGACCGTGGCTGGCCCGTCCGCACGACCGTGACCAGCACCGCGGCGAGCAACGGCAGCCAGCAGAAGCGCGCCAGCACCCAGCCCGGGTCGTCCGGCACGGTGTGCAACCCCGGCAACGCCAGCCCGCCGCGGGCGGTGAGCGCGGTCACCCCCACCAGCACCGGCTGGTGGCACAGATAGATCCGGAACGCGCAACGGTTCACCTCGGCCACCGCCCGGCCCGGCAACGGCCGAACCAGCAGCCGTTCCAGCGCCGGCCGGGCGAGCAGCCCCAGCCCGACCTGGGTCACCGCCAGCGCCACGGCCAGCAGCGACGGCGGGTTCAGGTTGGACACCCCGGCCCCGGGCACGCCGACCGCGCTCACCGGATAGCCCACGGCCAGCAACGCGGTGAGCGCGACCACCCCGCCGGCCGCGAGCGTGCCCGCCGCCCGTCGGCCGGCCAACCGCCCGTCGGCGTGCGCCACGCCCAACAGGTACGGCACCGACCAGGCCGCCACCACGCTTACCGGCGGCAGGTGGCTGCCGGCCGGCAGCAGCCGCACCGCCAGGTCCGCCGCGGCGACCACGACCACCGCCGGTACGACGCAACGGCCCAACCCCCAGCGGCGTACGGCGGTGCGCAGCGCTCCGGTCACCGCGATCAGGAACACCAGAGGCAGCAGGAACCACAACGGACTGATCGCGAGCCGCAGCGCGACGGTCAGCGTGTCGTCCGGGGTGCCGGCGACGGTGGCGGCGAGCAGCACGGCCGCACCCACCCCCAGCAGCGCCACCGTCGGCAGCAGCAACCGGCGCAGCCGACCGGCCAACCAGCCACCCGGACCGCCACGGTGGCCGGCGAGCGACCGGGCCGAGCCGAAGCCGGCGGTGAAGAAGAACAGCCCGAGCGTCTGCAACACCCAGGTCACCGGGGCCAGAGCGGGCAACGCGGTGAGCGGGCTGGCCTGGTGCAGCCCGCCGTCGCCGGTCAGCACCAACCCGGTGACCAGCCAGTGCCCCAGCACCACCCCGCCGATGGCGTACGCCCGCAGCGCGTCGACGGTACGGTCCCGGCTCACCGCGCGTCCCCGACCCGGTCGGCGTCGACACCGTCCCGCACGACGGCCGCCACCGCGACGAGCGTGGCGCTGCCCGGGGCGAGATAGCCGTCGTGCCCCTCCACCCCGTCCACCGGCAGGCCGCGGGCGCCGAACGCCGGGTCGCCGGGGCGGCGGCCGAAGCCGAGGCCGAGCAGTCGCACCGGCGGAACCCGCCGGATCCAGTCGGTGGTCGCCTCCGCCGCCCAGAACCGCCGCCCGCCGGGCAGGTCGCCGGCGCGCTGCACTCCCGCGCCGACGCCGCCGAGACTCACCACGTCGGTGACCTGGGCCGGGGCGTCCGCCGCCGCCAGGGACACCACGAGCGCCCCGTAGCTGTGCCCGACCAACGTGATCGTCGCCGCCGGACGGCGCGCGGCCAGTTCCCGCAGCAGCCCGGCCAACGCGGCCGCGCCGCGCCGGGCGCTGAGACCACCGGCGGCCGTCACCACCCCGTCGGGCGGGTCGTAGCCGAGCCAGGCCAGCACCGCGACCCGCGCCGACGGCTCGCTCGCCCGCAACTCCCGGTAGAGCTGCCCGGCCTGCACCGCCGGCGCCCGGCGGGCCACCCCGCCCAACCCCCTGTCGAAGTCGGCCAGGGTGCTGCCCACCCCCGGCACCAGCACCGCGATCCGGTCCGCGTCGGCCAGGTCGCCGAGCACCTCGACCGCGCGGCCGTCGCCACGCCTGTCGAACGACAGGAACCGACGCCCGTCGGCCACCCAGTCCGCGTACGGCGGGCCCGCCGCGCGCATCGCCGCCGCCGTGACCGGGTACGCCTCCACGAACCCGGTCGCCGCGACCGGATCCGCTCGATTCGGCAGGACCAGGTTCACGCCGAGCAGCGTGGCCACCGCCACTCGGCTGGCACCTCGTCGTCGCATCTCGTTCTCCCTCCGGAATGTCGTCCGGAGGCACAGTGCGCGGGTGGGCGGTGCGCGGTCGTCGTCCCGGGGAGCCGTCTGCGGGGTGGCTCCCGGGGGCTACTCGCCGGCGGCCACCAGACCCGTCTCGTACGCCAGCACCACGGCCTGGGCCCGGTCGCGCAGCCCCAGCTTCGCCAGGATCCGCCCGACGTGCGTCTTCACCGTCTGCTCGGCGACCACCAGGTCGCCAGCGATCTCCGCGTTGTTGCGACCCCGGGCGATCAACCGCAGCACCTCGGTCTCCCGGGGGGTGAGCCCGGCCAGGTCGGTGGGGCGGGGCCGGCGGCGGTCCGGGCGGGCCGCGAACTCGGCGATCAACCGGCGGGTGACCGCCGGCGCGAGCAGCGCGTCCCCGGCCGCCACCACCCGCACCGCCTGCACCAGATCGGCCGCCGGGGCGTCCTTGAGCAGGAAACCGCTGGCCCCGGCACGCAGCGCCTCGTACACGTAGTCGTCGAGGTCGAAGGTGGTGAGGATGAGCACCCGGGGCCGCTGCGCCGACCGGTCGCCGAGCAGCTTGCGGGTGGCGGCCAGACCGTCCATGACCGGCATCCGCACGTCCATCAGCACCACGTCCGGGTCGAGCCGGCGGGCGGCGGCGACGGCCTGCGCGCCGTCGGCGGCGTCCCCCACGACCAGCAGGTCCGGTTGGGCGGCGAGCAGCGCGCCGAAGCCCTGTCGGACCATCGCCTGGTCGTCGGCGATCAGCACCTTGATCACGCGTCCCCGCCCTCCGGCTCGTACGGCAACTCGGCCGCCACCGCGTAACCCCCGTCGGGCAGCGGCCCGGCGGTGAACGTACCGCCCAGCGAGGTGGCCCGCTCCCGCATGCCGGTCAGGCCATGCCCGGCCCCGGCCTCGGTGGCCGGGGCGCGCACGTCGTCGGGTGGCGCGTTGCACACCCGTACCGTGAGGGTGGACCCCTCGGCGCGGACGGTGACGCGCACCGCGGCCCCGGCCGCGTGCCGGGCCGCGTTGGCCAGGCCTTCCTGCACGATGCGGAACGCGGCCAGCCCGACCGGCGCGGGCACCCGCCCGTCGTCCACCGTGGCGGCGTCGAGGGTGACCGGCAGGCCGGCCCGGCAGGCCGTGTCCACCATCGCGCCCAGGTCACCCAGGTCCGGCTGCGGGGCGGTCTGCGGACCGGTCGACTCGCTGCGCAGCACCCCCAGCAGTCGCCGCATGTCGGTGAGCGCGTCGCGGGCCGAGGCGGCGATCGCCACGAACTCGGCGGCTGCCGGCGCCGGCACGTCGGTCAACCGGTACGGCGCGGTCTCCGCCTGCACCGCGATCAGCGACATGTGGTGCGCCACCACGTCGTGCAGCTCACGCGCGATCCGGGTGCGTTCCTCAAGGACCGCGCGGCGCTCCTGCTCCCGCTCGCTCAGCTCGGTCTGCGCGGCAAGCGCCCGTCGGGACAGCTGGTTGCGCCGGATCAGGTCACCGACGATCGCCAGTGCGCCGAGCAGCAGCAGGACCGGGACCTGGTTCGCGGGGTTCACCAGGGTGAGCACCGGCACCGTGGTGATCGCCACCACCCAGAGCAGCACCGGCCGGTCGACCCGCGCGACGACCACCGCGACCACCGCGACCGACCCGAGTGCCAGCGGCGGAGTCCACGGCCAGGACCGGACGGCCGGCGCGTTGAACGTGCAGATCAGCAGGGCCAGCACGGTCAGCCGCCAGGCCAGCAGCGGACGCCGGGGCAGCGCCAGCAGCGGCGCCACGGTCATCGCCGCGAACAGCACCGCGACCGGCATCGGTAGGCCCCACCCGCTCTCCACGTTCAGCGTGATCAGGAAGAGGCCGAGCACGGCGAGCAGCCCGACGGGGGCGGCGTACGGGGCCAGCGTGGGCCAACGGGTCAGCAGCGGCCGTTCGACCGGGGCGTCCGGGCCCAGCAGGGTCTGCCGCAACGCCCGCAGGGCCACGACGATCGGTTGCCGGTTCACCACCGGGAGGCTACGGGCCGACCCCGTCACGGGGCGTGCCACCAGGGGTTGATCCCGGTGTCGTACCTCAGTGTGACGCGACTCCCGTTAGCGCTTACCTGCCGGTAACGCCTAGGCTCCGACGCGTCCGTGCTGACCATTCGCAAGGGGGAACAGTGGCCCGTACCGTGCTGGTGACCGGGGGTAACCGGGGGATCGGCCTGGCCATCGCGCAGGCCTTCGCCAAGCAGGGCGACCGGGTCGCGGTCACCCACCGCAGCGGCGACGCGCCCGAGGGCCTGTTCGGCGTCCGCGCCGACGTCACCGACGCCGCCTCGATCGACGCCGCGTTCACCGCCGTCGAGGCCGAGCTGGGGCCGGTCGAGGTGCTTGTCGCGAACGCCGGCATGACCGCCGACACGCTGCTGCTGCGGATGACCGAGGAGCAGTTCACCGGGGTGTTGGACACCAACCTCACAGGTGCGTTCCGGGTCGCCAAGCGGGCCTCCGGCAAGATGCTCCGCGCCAAGTGGGGCCGCATGATCTTCATCTCCTCGGTGGTCGGCCTCGCCGGCGGTGCCGGGCAGGTCAACTACGCCGCCAGCAAGGCCGGTCTGGTCGGCGTGGCCCGCTCGATCACCCGGGAGCTGGGCAGCCGCAACATCACGGCCAACGTGGTGGCGCCCGGCTTCATCGACACCGACATGACGGCCAGCCTGCCCGAGGACCGCAAGGCGGAGATCCGCAAGTCCATCCCGGCCGGCCGGATGGCCAGCCCGGACGAGGTCGCCGGGGTGGTCACCTGGCTGGCCTCCGACAGCGCCGGGTACGTCTCCGGCGCCGTGATCCCGGTCGACGGCGGCCTCGGCATGGGCCACTGACCTTATTCAACTACGGAGGAAATCTGCGATGTCCGGACTGCTCGCCGGTAAGCGGCTGCTCGTCACCGGTGTCATCACCGACGCCTCGATCGCCTTCTCGGTGGCGAAGCTCGCCCAGGAGAACGGCGCGCAGGTCGTGCTCACCGGCTACGGCCGGCTCTCCCTTGTCGAGCGGATCGCCAAGCGGCTGCCCGAGCCGGCCCCGGTCATCGAGGTGGACGTCACGAACCCCGACCACCTGGCCAGCCTCGCCGACCGGGTGCGCGAGCACGTCGACGGCCTCGACGGCATCGTGCACTCGATCGGCTTCGCGCCGCAGAGCTGCCTGGGCGGCGGCTTCCTCGACGCCCCCTGGGAGGACGTGGCGACCGCGCTGCACGTCTCCACCTTCTCGTACAAGTCGCTGGCCATGGCGGCGCTGCCGCTGATGTCCCCCGGCGGCGCGGTGGTCGGCCTGACCTTCGACGCGACCGTGGCGTGGCCGGTCTACGACTGGATGGGCGTGGCCAAGGCCGGTCTGGAGTCGGCGTCCCGCTACCTCGCGATGCACCTCGGCAAGCAGGGCATCCGCAGCAACCTGGTCGCCGCCGGGCCGCTGCGCACCATCGCCGCGAAGTCCATCCCCGGCTTCGACGAGTTCGAGGACGCCTGGTCCGAGCGGGCCCCGCTGGGCTGGAACCTCAGCGACCAGGTGCCCGCCGCCAAGGCCTGCCTGGCGCTGCTGTCCGACTGGTTCCCGGCCACCACCGGCGAGATCGTCCACGTCGACGGCGGCTACCACGCCATCGGCTCCTGACGTTCCCCCGACGACGCCCCCGACCGCCGCCGACGTGACAGACACGGCCGGAGCAGGGGGCGTCGCCGGGTGGTCCCGGCCGACCGGCAAGAATGACCCCATGTCGTACGACGCGGTGGTGCTGGTGTCCTTCGGCGGGCCGGAGCGGCCCGAGGACGTGATGCCGTTCCTGCAGAACGTGACCCGGGGTCGAGGCGTGCCGCCCGAGCGGCTGGCCGAGGTCGCCGAGCACTACCAGCACTTCGGCGGGGTTTCCCCGATCAACAGGCAGAACCGCGAGCTGCTGGCCGCGATCCGCGCCGACTTCGCCGCGCACGGCCTCGACCTGCCCGTCTACTGGGGAAACCGCAACTGGGACCCGATGCTCGCCGACACCGTCACCCAGATGCGCGACGACGGGGTCACCCGGGCACTGGCCTTCGTCACCAGCGCGTACGGCGGCTACTCGTCCTGCCGGCAGTACCAGGAGGACATCGCCGCCGCGCGGGCCGCGGTCGGCCCCGACGCCCCGGTGATCGAGAAGCTGCGCCAGTTCTGGGACCATCCCGGCTTCGTCGAGCCGCACATCGACGCGGTCCGGGCGGCCCTGAGCCACCTCGACCCGGCGAAGCGGGACACCACCCGGCTGGTCTTCACCGCCCACTCCATCCCCACCTCGATGGCGGCGAACGCCGGCCCGCACGGCGGCCGGTACGAGGCGCAACTGCACGAGACCGCCCGGCTCGTGGCCGCGGCCGCCGCCCCCGACCTCGCGTACGACCTGGTCTGGCAGAGCCGCTCCGGCCCACCGCAGATGCCGTGGCTGGAGCCGGACATCAACGACCACCTGACCACCCTCGCGCAGGGCGGCACCACGGCGGTGGTGGTCAGCCCGATCGGGTTCGTCTCCGATCACCTGGAGGTCGTCTGGGACCTGGACACCGAGGCGCTGGAGACGGCCAAGCAGCTCGGCCTGGACTTCGTCCGGGCCGACACCCCGGGCACCGACCCGCGCTTCGTGACGATGGTGCGGGAGCTGGTCACCGAGCGGACCGACCCGGACGGCGCGCAGCTACGCCGTCGCCTGGGCGAGCTGCCGATGTGGGACACCTGCCCGACCGTCTGCTGCGTACCGACCCGCCGTCCGACGCCTGCTGGGGGCACCGATGCATGACCGCAAGCCCGTACAGAGTTGGCTGACCGACATGGACGGTGTGCTGGTGCACGAGGGCCAGCCGGTGCCCGGGGCACCGGAGTTCATCAACCGGATGCGTGCCTCCGGCAAGCCGTTCCTCGTGTTGACGAACAACTCGATCTACACCCCGCGTGACCTGACGGCCCGCCTGAGCCGGATGGGGCTGGACGTGCCGGAGGAGTCGATCTGGTCGTCCGCGCTGGCCACCGGCCAGTTCCTCGCCGACCAGCGGCCGGGCGGCACCGCGTACGTCATCGGTGAGGCCGGGCTGACCACGGCGCTGCACGCGGTCGGGTACGTGCTCACCGACTTCGCGCCGGACTACGTGGTGCTCGGCGAGACCCGCACCTACAGCTTCGAGGCGATCACCAAGGCGGTCCGCCTGATCAACGACGGGGCGCGGTTCATCTGCACCAACCCCGACGTGACCGGCCCGTCCGTGGAGGGTGCGCTGCCGGCCGCCGGCTCGGTCGCCGCGATGATCTCCAAGGCGACAGGGGTGGAGCCGTACTTCGTCGGCAAGCCCAACCCGATGATGATGCGCTCGGCGCTCAACACGATAAACGCGCACTCGGAGAGCACCGCGATGATCGGCGACCGGATGGACACCGACATCCTCTGCGGCCTGGAGGCCGGGTTGGAGACGATCCTGGTGCTCACCGGGATCAGCAGCCGTACCGAGGCGGAGCGTTACCCGTACCGCCCGTCCCGGATCATCAACTCGGTCGCGGACCTGCTCGACGAGATCTGACGCTGGCGGCCTGGGCTCGGTGCCGGCGGCGGAACGCCACGAACGCCCAGCCGAGGAACACCACCTCGATGGCGGCGAGAACCCAGCCAACTGCGGTCTCGACCACGGGTGCCTCCAGTCAGGGGCGCAGGGGGGCGTTGCAGGCGGCCACCAGAGCCTGGCGGCAGGCCGTGGTGAGGGGGCGCAGTGCCGCGTCGCGTTGCTGGGCCTCGTAGTTGTTGATCGCGCCGCCGGGCGCGGCGTGCCCGGCCAACGCGAGCACCCGGTCGAGCACCGCGGCGCGGGCGAAGAGCCGGCGGGCTCGCGGGTCGAAGCCCGGTGGCAGATCGGTGGCGCCGTCCGGGCGGCGCAGCGCGGCCAGCGCACCGGCCAACTCGGGCCGCCACTGGGCCACGTCGAGCCGGGTCAGCGCGGCTGTCGTCTCGGCAAGCGCGGCGGCCAACTCGGCCTCCGCCTCGGCGGCGCCGGGCAACGAGAGTGACGCGGCTGGCGCGTTGGCCGGCAGCGGGTAGACCCGCCACAGCACCGTCTCGAAGCAGTCGCCGGAGCCGGAGGTGTGCGAGCGGACCTCCGGGATCAGGCCGAGCCCGCCGGCCACCACCGCCTCGCCCGTGACCAGCGCCGCGCCGGCGAAGTCGCCGGGGCCGGGCAGCCCCCGGGGGTCGCCGGGCGCGGGCAGCACCAGGCGGATGTCGTCCGGGGAGAGCTTTGCCAGGGTGGGCAACGCGGCGCCCAGCGGGACGTCGGTCCAGGTGCCGGGGGCGTCCGCGACGAGGTGCTCCTCGTCGCCGGCGATGGCGTCGGCGACCTCGTCGTACGGCACCAACCCGGCGCGCCACGCGCGCACCCAGGCAACGAACCGGCTCGACCGGCGCGGCGTGAGTGTGGCCGCGCCCGTTGCGGGGGTGGACATGCCGAAAGGGTACGTGGTCCCGACCGGCCCTGTCTCGACTGCCGCTCCGGTCGCCCGGCCTGCCCCGGACTGCCCTGTTCGCCCCATCTTCGCCTGCGGCACGGTCCCGGCGGGGGCCTCCTGACCGCTAGCGCCGCCGCAAGCCAGCGATGACCAGTCCGACCATGAGGCGCGCGTCGTAGTCGGGGCTGTCGGCGCCGATGCAGAGGTTGCCGATGCCGTGCATCAGGACGAGGGCGTCCATGTCGGGAATGATCTCGCCCGCCGTGCTGGCGGCATCGAGCAGTTCGGCGCAGACGGGGACGAGCCGGTCGAGGAAGTAGGCGTGCAGCGTCTGGAAGGCGGCATCGTCGGACCGCATCGCCTCGGCCAGGCCGTGCTTGGTGACCAGGAAGTCGACGAAGAGGTGGATCCAGCTCGCCAGGGCGGCGTGCGGTGTGGCGCTCGTGGTCAGTAGCGCCGGGCCGGCCTCGGCGCATGCCTCGACCTGGTGTCGATACACAGCGACGATCAGGTCGGCCCGTGTCGGAAAGTGGCGGTAGATCGTCCCGACGCCGACGCCCGCCCTGGCGGCGATGTCGCGCACCGGCGCATTGACTCCGGAGGCGACGAATGCCGCGGCGGCCGCCTCCAGTAGCGCCGTCTCGTTGCGTCGCGAATCAGCCCGCTGCTTGCGCGGGGCACCCGACTGCGTGTCGGTCACCGTTGCCTCCGTCACATCCCTTGGAAAACGGAACCGTGTTCCGTATGTTTTAACGGAACCAGGTTCCACATACGCAGCATGCCAGAACGGCAGGCCATTCCCAACTCACGGAGGAACGATCATGCACGCGATGCCAGCGCCCACCCCGGTCGTCTCGGTTCATCCCATCACGGTGCCGACCCCGGATCGCGGCGACGATCTGCAGGTACGGGTCTCCGCACCCACGACCGGCCACGAGCTGCCCGTCATCGTCTTCTCGCACGGCTTCGGCGGTTCGGCCACCCTCTACGGTCCGCTTGTCGACTTCTGGGCCTCGCACGGCTTCGTCGTCATCCAGCCCACCCACCTCGACTCACGGCGACTGAACCTTGCGCCCGACGACGCCCGGACACCGCTGATCTGGCGAATCCGGGTGGACGACCTGAAGCGGACCCTCGACCAGCTCGACCTGCTGGAGTCGGCCGTCCCCGGCCTCGCTGGACGCCTCGACCGCACCCGAATCGCCGTGGCCGGTCACTCCTGGGGTGCCCAGACGGCGAGCACCCTGCTGGGGGCCCGGGTCCTCGACGCCGACGGGAACCCCGGAGAGGACATGTCCGACCCACGGATCAAGGCAGGCGTCCTGCTGGCTGTGACCGGCCGGGGCGGAGGCGATCTCTCCCCGTTCGCGGCCGAGCACTTCCCCTTCATGAGCCCGAGCTTCGCGGACATGAACACTCCGGCCCTCGTCGTCGCGGGCGACCGGGACGACTCCCCGTTGTCGGTCCGCGGGCCGGACTGGTTCACCGACGCGTACCACCTGAGCCCGGGGAGCAAGAGCCTGCTCACGCTTCTCGGAGCGGAGCACTCGCTCGGCGGCATCTCCGACTACGAGGCCAAGGAGACGACTGACGAAAGCCCCGAGAGGGTGGCTCTGCTCCAGCGGCTCACCTGGGCCTACCTTCGCGACGCCCTCGGCCTCAAGGACTCCGTCTGGCCGGCACCGGTCGAGAGCACCCTGGCCCGCCTCGAAACCACTCCCTGATCGACGAACTGGTGAGGTGACGTGCGGCGGTGTGTCGGGGCGCGGGGTGCTGGCGGGGGAGCTAGCGTGATCGACATGGCGGGGCGATACGGCGAGGACGTGTTGGCGGGGGACTGGCGGCGGCGGAAGGTCACCCCCGAGGTGGACGCCGAACCGGATCTCGTGGTCGAGGATGCCGACTCCGGGTTCTGCGGAGCGGTGGTGGGCTTCGAGGCCGGCGCTGTCGTGCTGGAGGACCGGCACGGCCGACGGCGCAACTTCCCGCTGCTGCCGGCGGCGTTCCTGCTCGACGGCCGCCCGGTGACGCTGCGCCGCCCCACCCGCGCGCCGGTGCCGGCGGCCCGTCGACGCACCGCGTCCGGTTCGGTGGCGGTGGACAACGTCCGCGCCCAGGTGGCGAAGGCGAGCCGGATCTGGGTGGAGGGCATCCACGACGCCGCCCTGGTCGAGCGGATCTGGGGCGACGACCTGCGGATCGAGGGTGTCGTCGTGGAGCCGCTGGACGGCATCGACGCCCTCGACGTCGACGTCCGCGACTTCGGCCCCGGCCCGACCCGACGCCTCGGCGTGCTCGTCGACCACCTCGTGCCGGGCAGCAAGGAGAGCCGATTCGTCGCCCGGGTGAACTCGCCGTACGTGCTGGTGACCGGCCACCCGTACGTGGACGTCTGGCAGGCGGTGAAGCCGGCGGCGCTGGGCATCGCGGCGTGGCCGGTGGTGCCACCGGGGCAGCCGTGGAAGGAGGGGGTCTGCGCGGCCCTCGGGGTGGCCGAGCCGGCGGCGATGTGGCGGCACATCCTCTCCCGGGTGGACAGCTTCGCCGACGTGGAGACGCCCCTGATCAACGCGATGGAACGCCTGATCGACTTCGTCACCGAACCAACCTGATCCGCCCCGCCCCGCCCCCGCCTTGGCTCGCCCCCGCCCCCGCCTTGACTCGCCGCCGCCTCGCCCCGTCCCGCTGCCACCCCGCCGCCCGACTTAGTTGATCGACTCGGTTTTCCTGAAGTCGGGGTGTCGGATCGTCCGGGACACCCCGACTTCCGAAAAACCGAGTCGATCATGCGTGGAGCGGCTGGCCTCGGGCGCAGGTGCCGGGTGGAGGCCGCCGCAGCGGCTCCCGCCGGGCAGCGCGCCGTGGGCATCCCTCAGTCCGCGGCGCGCGCCCGCAAGATCCGCGCAGTTTCCCCGATATTGCTGCCTCCGCACGCGACGAGACAGCAATATCGGGGATGTTGCGCGGATCTTGGACGGGGAGCGCGGGGGTCGCGTTGACGACGCGCGGATCTTGGACGGGGGAGCGCGGGGGTCGCGTTGACGACGCGCGGATCTTGGACGGGACGGTGCTGGTTGGGGGCGGTGCTGGTCGGGGCGGTGCTGATCTCAGGGTTCCTGGTCGGGGGTGCGGGTGTAGACGAAGGTGGCGATGTCAAGCGCGACCGCCCGGCCCTGCTCGTCGCGGCGCACGGTGAGGATCTCGCCGTCCTGCCCGCCGGCCCGGCCCCGCCAGCGATCCGGACCCTCGGCGACGAAGCGGAGGGTCGGCGCGCCGACCGGGCCGGCGTGCAGGTCGCCGGCGGCGTCCGCGTACACCTCGATCGTGGTGCCCATCCACCACCAGCGGCCGGTCAGCTCCGCCAGTTCGGCGGGCGGCGGGGCGGCGGCCGGCCGCCATGGGGTGACCGGCGTGGGTTCGGCGTCCAGCACCAGGGTGAGCAGCTGTCGTCCGAGCGCGCCGAGGTGCACGTTGCGCAGGGTGTACGCGTTGACCAGGCCGACCACGGCGGTGCGGGTGGGTCGGTGCACGGCCAGCGAGGCCCCGTAGCCGGGCATCGAGCCGCCGTGGCCGACGTACACCCGGTTGCCCTCCCGGAAGAGTTCCAGCCCGAGGCCGTGCCCGTGGGTCCAGGACTCCAGGTCGCTGATCACGACGGGGGAGCACATCTCGGTAAGCGTCTCGGCGGCCAGCACCGACGGGTCGGGGTCGGCCAGGAACGCGGCCCACCGCCCGAGGTCCTCGATCGTCGACCAGAGCTGCCCGGCGGGGGCCATCGCACCGGTGTCGGTACGCGGCTCCTCGCGCAGCGTGTCGTGCCAGGGGTGGACGACGTAGCCACGGGCGAACGGTTCGGTGGCCGCGTACGTGGTGCGGCGCAGGCCCAGCGGGGCGAGGATCCGCTCGCCGAGCAGGTCGGCCCAGGGTGTTCCGGTGAGCCGTTCGAGGACTCCGCCGAGCAGCCCGTACGCCAGGTTGGAGTAGTGGTAGGTGGCGTGCGGCGGATAGGCGATCTTGTCGGGGGTGACCCCGGTCAGCAGGGTGGTCAGGTCTACCCCCGCGGTCCGCTCCCACCACTCGCCCTCGGGCTCGCGCTGGATGCCGCTCGCGTGGCCGAGGAGTTGGCGCAGGGTGAGCGCGCCGACGCTGGTGCCGGGGAGGTGCTTCTCCAGCGGGTCGTCGACGGCGAGACGGCCGGCGTCGCGCAGTTGCATGATCAGGGTCGCGGTCATCGTCTTGCTGATCGAGCCCAGCCGGTACTGCAGGTCGGCGTCCGGGCGGGGGTGCTCGCCGGCGGTGGCCAGGTGGACCAGCGCGCCGTCGCGGACCACGCCCAGCACCAGCGACGGGGCGTGCCCGTCGAGCTGCGCCTGGGCGACCTGGGCGTCGATCCGTCGGGCGGTCTCGGGCAGCAGGGTCAACGGGATCTCCTCGGGTCGGGCCGCCGGATCATTGCCGAAATGGGCGTCGCCGAGCGTACTGATCTTCGTGGGGAGGCCGCGCGTGCATTTGCGTGTCACGATCGTGGTGTGGACGCCGTGGTGTGGATCGTATTGGGTGTGCTGCTGGCCGTCGCCGAGATCTTCACGACGACGCTATTTCTGATCATGTTCTCGGCTGGCGCGTTCGCCGCTGGCGGTGCCGCCGCTCTGGGCGCGCCGGTAGCGGTGCAGGCGCTGGTCTTCGCTGTGGTGTCGGCGCTGAGTCTGGTGGTGGCCCGGCCGGCCCTCCGGCGGCACCAGCGCTCGTCGCTGGAGAGCGGCGAGCAGCCGTTCGGTCTGGAGGCGATCGAGGGTGCCACGGCGCTGGTTCTGGAGCGGGTCGACGCGGACCACGGTCTCGTCAAGATCGACGGTGAACTGTGGAGTGCCCGCTCGTACGACACGACGCAGACGTTCGATCCCGGTAAACGGGTGCGGGTGATCAAAGTCCGGGGCGCGACCGCCCTGGTGTGGCAGGACGATATTTCTTCCGCCGGCGAGTTGCCGGAAGCGAGAGGGTGAACGGGATGACCTTAATCGGGGTGCTGGTGATCGCGGTGGCGTTGATCGCCGTGATAACGCTGGCCAAGGCGGTGCGGATCGTGCCGCAGCAGCGCCAGGACGTGGTGGAACGGCTCGGCAAGTACAAGCGCACCCTCAGCCCCGGCCTCAACCTGCTGGTGCCGTTCATCGACGCGGTGCGTACGAAGGTCGACATGCGGGAGCAGGTGGTCAGCTTCCCGCCGCAGCCGGTGATCACCTCGGACAACCTCGTGGTCTCGATCGACACCGTCCTCTACTTCAAGGTGGTCGACTCGGTCCGGGCGACCTACGAGATCTCCAGCTTCCTCCAGGCCATCGAGCAGCTCACGGTCACCACGTTGCGTAACGTGATCGGCTCGCTGGACCTGGAGCGGGCGTTGACCAGCCGGGACGAGATCAACCGGCACCTCTCCGGGGTGCTGGACGAGACCACCGGCCGGTGGGGCATCAAGGTGACCCGGGTCGAGATCAAGGCGATCGAGCCGCCGGCCAGCATCCGTGACTCGATGGAGAAGCAGATGCGCGCCGAGCGGGATCGTCGCGCGGCGATCCTCACCGCCGAGGGCCACAAGCAGTCGGTGATCCTCACCGCCGAGGGTGACAAGCAGTCGGCGGTGCTGCGGGCCGACGGTGACCGGCAGGCGCGGATCCTGCAGGCCGAGGGTCAGGCGAAGGCGATCCGGACGGTCTTCGACGCGATCCACCAGGCGAACCCGAGCCAGAAGGTGCTCGCCTACCAGTACCTGCAGGCCCTGCCGCAGATCGCCCAGGGCAGCGCCAACAAGGTCTGGATCATCCCGGCCGAGCTGACCAAGGCCCTGGAGGGGATGGGCGGCGCGCTCGGTGGGCTGAGCCAGATGGTGGGGGACCTTCCCTCGCCGGAGGCGGCAGACCACGCGAGCCAGGTGGAGCGCGAGGCCGCGGAGGCGGCGCAGGCCGCGGCGGACGCCGCCCAGCAGATCCACGACGAGGTACGCGTCGCCGAGGCGCAGGCCACCGGCGGCAGCAAGCCGCAGGGGCTGCCCGCGCCGGAACCGGTGTCCCCGGCCAGCCTGACCGAGGACCCGGCCGACCAGCGCGAGCGCGGCTGATCCAGCGCGCCGGCCGCCCGGCCGGCTAAATACGAGAAAGACTCATGGGGCGCTCCGACGCCTGCCACGATCGGTCCTAGGACGGGTGGTGACCAGGCAATCGGGGCGCCCCGGCGCGTCTCGCACCACTCGTGGACAAGCGAGGTGACGCATGAAGGATCCGGCGAATCGGATGTGGTCCTCGGCCCCGGTGCCCGGCGCGCACGACCCGCTCGCCCCACTGGGATCCCGCAGCACCGGTGGCGGGTTCGGCGTGCTGCCGTTCGTCGGCGAGCCGACCCCGGGTGCCCCGGCCACGAACGCCAGCTGGGCCTGGTCGGTGCGCCGGTTCGCGCGTGCTGCCGTGTGGCTGCTGCCCGCGTACGCCATCCTCTACGGCGCGGTGGCGATGGCCAGTGACGGCGGGGTGGGCAACGACCCCTACCCGGCCGACGGCCAGGCGGTGTACCTGATCGGTTGGGTGGCCGCGGTCTGGCTCGGCCTGCTCGCGCTGCTGGCCCTCACCGGGCTGCTGGCGGCGACCCGCAGCCGCCGGGTGGCAGCCGCCGGGCTGCTGGTGAGCATCGCCGGCACCGTACTGATGCTGCCCTTCGCCGGGCTCGCCGAGCAGACGCCCGTCTTCGGGACCACCGCGCGGTCGCTGGTCCTGCTCGGCGCGACCTTCTACAGCGTGGGCTGGTTCCTCACCGGGTGGGCGGTGGCGCGCTCGGGCACCTTCAGCCTCGGCGACGGCGTCATGCTGATCATCGCCGCGCCCCTGCTCGGCCTCGGCGGTGCGCTGATCGGTTCGCTCCAGACGTTCGGTGCGATCTTCGTGCTGATCGCCGGCATCGGCATCGGCTACCGCTCCGGCCGCCTGATGCCCCGGGAAACCGCCCGCGACGCGGCCAGCGCCAGCCTCTCCACTCCGGTCCCGCCACCCACTGCCCCCGGGGGCCCCATTTCCGCCGCCTGATCCGTTCGGCGGAAACCGGCCACGGCCGTCCGGCGACGGCGTCCGGCGACGGTTCACCGGGTACGACGAAAAGACGTTGTCCGTCGAACTGCGCATCGACGGAAATGGTCGTCCCCCGAACTGTCGGATCCTTGACCTCTGCGCCGGCTGGTGCGGTCCGCCGGCTGCCGTTGTCGACGTCGTCACCATCCCCGTCGATAGCGGCGAGGTGACGGACGGGATCGCGGCGGACGGCGAGTCCAACCGGGTGCCGCCGCACACGACGACGCGCCGTCGCAGGTGAAAGCGCATCTCGGCGGTCCGGGTGACGCCACGGCAGTGGTCGAACATATGTCCAATCGCCGCGACACTTACTCCGCCGGGCGGGGATCTACCCGCACTCCAGGCGTGTGACCCGGGAAAGCACACAGCCCATGCCGCCCCATCCCAACGGCGTGGGACGGGTCCGTTTGGTCATTGTCGGCGGACGCAACGTGGAGGTGATCCGTCGACGGACCATGCCACCATTGGTGCTCAATTCCCCGGCGATGTCGACATTCATGGAGCAATATCGTGGCTGCGCTTCCCCGATTGACCGTGCTGCTCTGCGATAGTGATAACGCCGCTGCGGGGCGGCTCTACGATGAACTGACCACCAGCCCACTGGTGGAGCGGGTGGTCGCGGTCGAGAGCCTCGCCGACGCCGCCCGCGAGGCGGCAGTGGGCACATTCGACGTGATCGTCGTCGATCCGCTCAGCACCGATCTGGCGCAGGCCGGCCGATTCGTCCTCACCCAGACGGGCGAGGGGGCCGCCGCGGTGCTCTATGTCGATCTGGCTCAGGTGGAGAAGCAGGCGGTGACGTTCTACCACGGAGATCGGGGCCGCCTTCGCGATGCCTTCACGCTCGACAAGCGGACCCCGCCCGGAATGCTGGCGGCGGAGGCCGACGTGGTCCTGACCAACTGCCAGGCGTTCCGGCTGCTCGCCACCAGCAAATCCCGGGCGGACCGGCTCATCGACGAGGTGCGTGACCGGGCGACAAGCAGCGGCGACAACGAATTGGAACAGCTCGTCGACGACGTCGATCAGGTACGCATTCTGGAGCACGTCCGGCCCGACCCGGGCCTGGTCCGGCCGAAGGTCGCCAGCAACACCGTTTTCCTGTCGTACCGGTTCAAGGAGGAAGACGGGTACGTCCGGGGCCTCAGTGGATTGTTGGAGGACCACGGTTTCACCGTGATCACCGGTCGGGCCGCGGACGGGTACGTCGGAATGGCGGTACTGAACCGGATTCGCGAGTGCGAGTTCTTCGTCTCGTTAATGACGCGCGCCCGGCAGTTCGCCGAACCCGGAGAGAAGTTCGCGACCAGCGCCTGGCTGATCGAAGAGAAAGGTGCCGCCCTCGCCTTCAGCAAGTACATGGTGCTGCTGGTGGAGGAGGGGGTGGACGACATCGGCGGGCTGCACGGCGACTGGCAGCGGCACCAGTTCACCGCGCCGACGTTCACCACGGCGGCCCGCGCCGCCGTGCAGCAGTTGCGCAACCGCAGCGCCAGCGCGGACTGAGCCGGCCCGAGACGATATTTACGCTCGGGTGACGGGAGATAGCCGTTCGGTCGGATAACGCAGTCTGATGGCCGGTGGTGGTGGGCCTTTATGTCTGCTAGTCCTAGCAAAGGAGGTGCGGTGCTTGCAGATCGTGAAACAACCAGGCGGCAAACGAGCCATTGTCCTGCGTCATTGCCCTACTATCGGGTCGACGGCAGCTCTGACTTCGTCGGAGGGCGTTGTGGCGGAAACGATCGGTGCGGCGGGCACGGGTGCCGTCAACCTGCGAGCGCAATCCGGTTCGGCCCGTGACGCGGGTCGGTGCCGGTCACCGCACTTCGAGTGTGAGCGGCACCGCCGCGCCGCGTTGGCGGCCATCCACGCCGGCCAGCTGCCACTCAAGTTCGCGTACGCCGGAAGTGCCGCCCACACCCACGACGCGTACGCCCGCACCGACGACTACCTGAGCATGCTCGTCTCCGCCCGGCACGAAGCCGAAGCCCTGTTGGCCGCCCGGACGCTGACCGCCGGCGCGCTGGCGGTGGCGGAGATCGGCCCGGGCAACGGCAAGCGCAGCAGCGCCTTCCTCAACCGGCTGACCAGCCTTGGCCACCCCTGTCGGCGGTACCTCGCGTTGGATTTCAGCGCCACCCTGCTCGCCATCGCCTGTCACCGGTTGGCCCACTTCGCGGCCGGGCAGATGAGCGTTGACTCCTACGTGTGGGACATCGAGTCTGGCGCGTCCACGGGCGTCGAGCGCTGGCGGCCCGGCCCCGAACCGGTGGTCGCCTGCCTGCTCGGGCACACCCTCGGCAATCTGGAATGCCCGACCGTCGCCCTGGCCAACATCCGGGCCTCGCTGCGCCCGCACGACGTGCTCGTGCTGAGCGTCGTGGTGGGGCGGCCGGACGAGCCGGCGGAGACGGTGCTGGCGCCGTACCGGTGCCCGGAGTTCCGCACCGCGGCCCTGGAGCCGCTGCTCGCCGCCGGCCTGACCGAGGTCGACCTGGCTTTCGTCCTGAGCTGGAGGGACGGGGCGGTGACCGGCGAGGCAGTGCTGCGACGACCCGGAGTCCTGGACGGCACACCGCTGCCGGCCGGTCATCGCATCCGCTGCTTCCAGTCGCGCAGGTTCAGCTATCCCGACGTCATTGCCGCCGTCCGGGACGCAGGTTGGCATATCCGGCACGCCGCGTTGGCGCCCGGGAGCCACCATTTGGTGATCACGGCGTCGCGAGGGTGAGGGAGTGCCGGACATGACCGAGCGAAAGGGGGCGCCTGGAAGCGTCTCGCCTGCCGACCTGATCGACCGGGCGCGTCGGGCCAGCCTCTTCTATCGGGCCTCCTACGAGGGGACCGACCCCAACTGTGTGCGGCTACCCGGTGCGGCGATGGACGAGTTGGTGCAGGGGCTGGTCTCCGGGGTGCACGACGAGCTGTGCCAGATCGTCCCGTACACCACTGCCGGTCGTCCCGCCGATCCGTTCTCCCGGGCGATGTTCCGCCAACTGGCGCGGCGCGTGACGGTGCGCCGCATGTACCTCGTGCCGGGGGAGGACGTGGGCACGGGGGACATCGACAAGCAGTTGGCCGAGGACCGTGAGCACGATCTGGACGCGGTCATGGTGCCGGTGTTCATCGCCGGTGAGGCCCCGTTGGTGCCGATGACCGACATGTGGCTGATCGATGGCCAGGTGGTGGTCCGGCAGGAGGTGGGCGGGGACGGTCTGGCGTCCTGGGTGGTCAGTGGACACTCCGAGGAGGTGGATCGGGCCCGCCTGCTCTGGGATCGTCTGATGAGCCGGTCCTGCCTCCCCGACCGGGGCCGGCGACGTCGATCCGGCCCCGAGCTCACCCGCTGGCTGCTCCAGTCGGCCAACATGTTGTACGCGATGGCGCCGATGTCCTGCGGGCCGTCGCACCTGGACAAGACCAATTGCTCCTGGTACCACCAGTCGTGGCAGTACCTGCGCCTGTTCGACATGGTCAGCAGCCCGCAGTGGCACGCCGAGTTCTACGCGCACCAGTTGACCGAGGCGATCCGCGGGGGCGCGCGCCGGGTGATGATCAGCGGGACCGCCGACTACACCCTCCTCGCCTTCCTGCTGGAGGCGGTTCGGTCGGCGATCGGCACCATCCCCGCCGACCTGGACGTGCACGTGCTCGACAAATGCCAGACACCACTACTGGCCTGCGCCTGGTACGCCAAGCAGATCGGTGCCCGAGTCCAGGTGCACCAGGCCGACGTGACCTCTCCCGACGCGGTTGCCCGGCTCGTCGAGGACGGCCGGTTCGACCTGGTGTTGGCCGACGCCTTCCTGACCCGCTTCAACCGCGCCTCGGCGGACGCGGTGATCGACAGCTGGTCCGCGCTGCTGAACCCGGGCGGCTCGGTGATCACCACCGTCCGGCTGCATCCTGGTAACGAGTGGCCGAGGGACGACGACGAGCAGGACGGCCGCCACCGGGTGTCCGATCTCGTGGACGACTTCGAGCTCAGGTTCCGGGAACGGGCCGCTGGTTGGCGTGGACTGCTCTCGGTGGAACTCGACGATCTCGCCGAGGCTGCCCGCCGCTATGCGACCCGGATGGCCAGCCACGACCTCGGTGACGCCGAGGAGGTGCGGGCGGCGTTCAGCCGGGGTGGTTTCCAAGTGTCCGAATCGGACGTCAAGGCCGTCGACGGTGAGTTGGTGCGGACCCAGTACCTCCAACTGCGCGTGGACCTGCCCTGCGACAGCGGAGGGACTGGCGGTTAGCATCAACATGTCGTGGTGACCTCGTTGACCCACGGTGATCGCCGAAGGGGGGGTCGGTGCCCGACTATTCGCCCTGGCCGGCCGTCAACGCTCTCAGCCCCAAGGTGGGCGCGTACGAGTTGCTCATCGCGGCCCACAAGGACCTCAACGCCCAGACCGCCATGCTGGACGAGCGGCCCGCCGCGCTGCGGGTCGTCAGCGCCTCGCCGGAGTTCCGCGAAGGCGTGGGGCACGAGTTGCTCATCCGGGTGGAGGCGATGGGGCACACCACCGAGGTGCGCCTCTCCGAGAAGGTCGTCCGGGCCGCCGCCTTCGGGGCAGCACAGCACGGCGTCACGCCGCTGGTGCTGCTCTCGTACGCCCTGCAGAAGGATCCGTTCGCCTCCGGCTGGCAGCCCCGGCGGGTCGGGCACGCCGAGCCGCCCTCGGCCAGCGCGATGGAGTACTACGCCCGGCTGGACCGGTTGACCGACAGCTCCACCCAGGTGGAACAGCAGCTCGAGGCCGGCCGGGACGTGGTGGTGATCGGCGAGCACGGCTGCGGGAAGTCGGCACTTGTGGCGAACGTCGCCGACAAGCGGCTCGCCGCCGACGACGGCGTCGTGTGGCTCAACCTCGCCGACCCGGCCGACGGTCCAGAGTCGATCGTGTTGGCCCTGCTGGAGCAGTCGCGTAGTCGCACCGGCCGTTACCTGCTCGTCCTGGAGAACCTGCACGCGAACCCGCTGGTGCTCAACGAGTTGTTCGACTGTGTGACCCGGCTGCGCTCGGATTTCGGGCTCCAGGTGCAGGTGCTCGCCACGAGCTGGAAGTCGGCAGGCCCCAACCTCGCTGGCGGAGAACCCACACGCGAGCTGCGCCAGGTCCTCGCCGAGGGACGGTCGTTGATCAGCCAACTGCTTGTGGAAAACAGCATCAGCGAGGCGCACTGGCCGACGCTCCGGCGGCTGGCCCAGGACGACGTGCACATCGCGTTGACCGCGATCGACCTCTACGGCGTTCGCGGCACCGTGCCGACCGAGGCGGACCTGGAGGTGTATTACACCCGGCAGATGACGAGCGACGACCAGCGCGAGGTGCTGTACCGCGTGGCCTGCCTGGGCGTCCTGGAGCTGCAGATGGCCGCCCGGGAGGCGGGTCCGTTACGGGCGACGCTGCAGCGGTTGCGTGACGACGGCCTCATCTACCAGATCGACGGCGCGTATTTGATCGGCTCCCGCCGCCGGGCGCAGCTCGTGATGAACCACGCCTGCCAGCACTGGGACGCCGCCCGCCGGTGGAACAGCCCCGAGCGCAACGTGTGGCTGCACCTGCAGCGCGGGGGCGAGCGCTTGATGAAGGCGACGCTGAGCCGGCTGGACCAGCTCGTCTCGCCGGACACGGCGCGTACCGAGACGCTGCACCTGCTGAGCACCTGGGAAACGCTGATCCGGCTCGGCCGGACGATGCGGAAACGAAGCGCCGACGACCCGTCCTGGGGGGACAATTCCGGGGCCGCCGTCTTCGCCGCGAGCGCGCTCAACCAGCTCAACCATGTCGACTCCTGGTTGAAGATCGCCGGCCAGGTGCGGACCCGCTGGAGCTACGACGCGCCCGACTGCGGCCTGCCCGAGCCCGTGGACGGTGTGACAGCCGACTATGCCGACTTCGAGGAGATCCGGCAGTCGATGGCGAAGGAAGACGCGATCTTCGGGCCGGCGCCGCACCTCGCCGGCATGCCCGCCGAGCAACTGGACACCGGGCGGATGTACCGCAGCTGGGTGCTCGGTCTCCTGCTCGGTTTCGAGGGCTCCGCGCCGGCCGTCCACCAGGACCAGAAACGGATCGACCGGCTGGTCGAGGTGGCCCGCGAGGCCCAGGAGGAGGACGGCAACTTCTACCCGGCCCGGGTGCCGTGGGTGACCGCGCGGGTGGTCCTCGGTCTGTGCCAGGCGAACCTGCGTGTGGACCACCCGGTGGTCCGGGACGCGTGCAACTGGCTCCTGCGGCCGGTGGCCGAGGGTGGGCCGTTCGACAACTGGTGGCGCAGCGGCACCGGCTCCTGGAACCGCGAGGAGGCCACCACCGCCATGTGCCTCAGCGCCCTGGTGCGCGCCAGGGTGCAGATGCGGCCGGAGATGAAGACCGCGCATGCCCGGCTGATGGGTCGCGAGGGGGAGTGGACCACCGAGGGGCGGGAGATCGACATGGCTCAGGTGCTGGAGGCGACGCTGCTCTGCACCGGAGCCGCCAACGGCACCCGGGAACACCTCAAGACGCTGTTCCACCGAATCGCCACCGAGCGGAAGAGCCCGGCGCTGCTGTCCACCGCGCCCGAGGAACGGCTGCGCATTCCCTTCGTGGCCGCCCAGCTCGCGGACATCGTGTGGCGGATCGTGCAGTTGGAGAGCCTGAAACTGTTCGGCGACGTCATCAACCAGGGTCGGCCGGAGCCGTCCGAGCCTTCGGAGGTGGCCGTGGTGCCGGAGACTGCCGCGTCGTCCTCCAATGGTGCGACCCTGAGCAGCCGCGATCTGCGTGCCTGGCAGAAGGGATGCGAGCAGATCGAGGGGACCATCCGCGAACGGATCGCCAAGCGCGACGGACCGATGCGGACGCCGGCGGTGGAAAGGGTGATCGAGGAGCATCTGTCCTACCGGGCTCAGCTCGCGAAGCTGACCAGCCGCCTGGACGAGCATGCCGACCGAGAGTCGCTGGAGCAGATCGACAAGCTCGGACGTAAGGTCTGCGGCGTCGCCTGGCCGGATCTGCCGTGGCCGGACGCGGGATCGGACGGCGGCTCGTGAGCATCGCGGTGCCAGCGCCGTCGACGCTGAACTTCCTTGCCGGGCTCTTCGCCGGAGCTGGGATCAACATGCTGACGTCCGTCTCCACCGGCCCCCCGGGCACTGACGTCTCCACCGGCAAGATCGCGTTGGATTCGGCGCTCTGGGTGATCGCGGCCGGCTTCCTGACCTGGGCGGCGCACCTGTTCCAGGCGGCCGAACGCGACGCCGACCTGTACATCGATCGGGACTTCAGCGAGCCCGAGAAGCAGGAGATCCGACAGGAGTACCTGCGCCGGGCGTTGCGGCGCGCACGGCTGCCGTTGACGATGACGGTTCTGGCGCTGGTGTGCGCCGTGCTCCTGTTGCCCGGGTTCATCCGGTGGAGCGGCGTACTGGGTGGTTGACGGTCGGACCGCTGCCACGGTTGGCGGTGAATTGCCTGACAATTGCCGCCCAGGCTGGCCGATTTCGACACGTCGTGGCAATCCTGGGGAGCATGGCCGCCTCCCGCTCGCCGCTGTCGCGGCTGTTCACCGTGCTGCTCGCCGGCGTGTTGGCCGGGCTTGCCCTGGCAGTCGCCGCGCTCCCGGGCAACCTGCTGCTCGGGCTCAGCGCCCGCGCCGCGCTCGGGTCGTACGCCGCGTTGCCGGCCTCGCTGAAGACCCCGGCCACTCCGCAGCGCTCGTACCTCTACGCCAACGACGGCAAGACGCTGATCACCACGTTCTACGACGTGAACCGCACCGACGTCCCGTTGTCGGAGATCGCCCCGGTGATGCGGCAGGCGATCGTGGCGGCCGAGGACCGGCGCTTCTACGACCACGGTGGGGCGGACCTGCGCGGCCTGGCCCGGGCACTTGTCGCCAACGTCAAGGGCGGCGGCACCGAGCAGGGCGGCTCGACGCTCACCATGCAGTACGTCCGTAACGTCCTCAAGACCGACCCCACCCGCACGGCCGAGGAGCGCGCCGCCGCCACCGACCCCACCGTCGGGCGCAAGATCCAGGAAATCCGGTACGCGAGCGCGCTGGACAAGAGCCTCGGCAAGGACGAGATCCTCGACCGGTACCTGAACATCGCCTACTTCGGCTCCGGCGCGTACGGGATCGCGGCGGCCAGCCAGCGGTACTTCGGCAAGCAGCCGGCCCTGCTGACCCTGGCCGAGTCGGCGCTGCTCGCCGGCCTGGTGCAGTCCCCGGACGCGTACAGCCCGATCAGCGGCGACAAGGACGCGGCGCTGGCCCGTCGGTCGTACGTGCTGGACTCGATGGTGGCCACCGGCGCGATCACGGCCGCGCAGGCCGCCCAGGCCAAGGCGGAGCCGTTGACCCTGCACCCCACCGCCCAGCCCAACGGCTGCACCGCCGTGTCCCAGGGGCACGACGACTGGGGTTACTTCTGTGACTACCTGCGGCGCTGGTGGGTCGCCCAGCCGGCGTTCGGGGCGACCGTCGCGGAGCGCGAGCAGGCGCTGCGCTCCGGGGGCTACACGGTGGTCACCTCGCTGGACCCGAAGATCCAGGCCACCGCGCAGCAGCAGGCCACCAAGGTCTACTCCTACGACAACAAGCGAGCCCTGCCGATCGCGGCGGTCCAGCCGGGCACCGGGCAGGTGCTGGCGATGGCGGTCAACCGGCACTACAGCCTGGCCGACAACCCGGGCGGGCAGCCGAACCACCCCAACACCGTCAACCCGTTGATCTCCGGCGGAGCCAGCGTCGACGGGTACCAGGCGGGTTCGACGTTCAAGCTGTTCACCATGCTCGCCGCGCTGGAGTCGGGCCGTACCCTCTCCACCGGCTTCGACGCGCCCGCCAAGCTGCCCACCCGGTACGCCGCCGAGGGCCCGGGCACCTGTGCCGGCCACTGGTGCCCGGCGAACGCCAACCCGGACTGGATGGACGGGTACCGGATGATGTGGGACGGCTTCGGCCGCTCGGTGAACACCTACTTCGTCTGGTTGGCCGAGCAGGTCGGCCAGGACAAGGTGGTCGAGATGGCGCAGCGGCTCGGCATCACCTTCCGCGCCGACTCGGACGCCGCCTTCGCGAAGAACAACGCCGCGAACTGGGGTTCGTTCACCCTCGGCGTGGCCGCCACCACCCCGCTGGACCTGGCCAACGCGTACGCCACGGTGGCCGCCGAGGGCACCTACTGCACGCCGGTGCCGGTGGTCTCGGTGACCGCGGCGAACGGCGAGAAGGTGCCGGTGGGGCAGCCGTCCTGCAAGCGGGTCCTCGACGCCGACGTCGCCCGTGCCGCGACCGACGCCGCGCGCTGCCCGGTGGGCCAGCAGTCGGCGTTCGGGCAGTGCAACGGCGGCACCGCCACCGGAGTGAACGACATCCTCGACGGCCGGCCGGTGGCCGGTAAGACGGGCAGCTCGGAGCAGAACTCCACCGAGACGTTCGTCGGTTTCACCCCGCAGGTAGCGGTGGCCGGCATCGCCGCCAACCCCGACGACCCGGCCGACTCGGTGGGTTCGGGGGTGCAGAGCAAGGTGATCGACGCGGTGGCCCGGGTCATCGCCACCGCCGTGCAGGGTCAGCCGGAGAAGGCGTTCGTGGCGCCCAGCCACGAGTTGGCCGGCGACCCGCACCGCCCGGTGGAGCGTCCCGCGGTCCCGGACCGTCGGGAGCCACCCACCGAGGACCCGCGCTCGGCCCTGCAACGCTGGCTCGACCGCCGCGGCTGACGGTCTCAGCGGTCGCGGCGGCGGGGGCGGTAGCTGGCGAGCGTCGACGGGATGCCGCGGCGGATGATCCCGGCCCAGTCGGTGTCGCCGCGCAGCACCGCCGCCGCGGTCTTGCGGGCCTGTTCGACTGTGAAGTGCGGCGGCAGCATCAGCTCGGCCGGGTCGACCAGGGCGTTGATGACCACCGGTCGATCGGCGGCGAGCGCCCGGTCCCAGACCCCGGGCACCTGCTCCGGGGAGTCGACCAGCTCACCGTGCAGCCCGAGCACCTGGGCCCACTGGTGGTAGGCGATGTCCGGCAACTGCTGGCTGTCCGGGAACATCGGCGTGCCCTCCGTGGAACGTTGCTCCCAGCTGACGAACGCCAGATCCCTGTTGTTCAGGACCAGCACCACGAACCGAGGGTCGGCCCAGCCGCGCCAGTACTTCGCCACGGTGATCAGCTCGTTGACGCCGTTCATCTGCATGGCGCCGTCACCGATCAGCGCGACGAGCGGCCGGTCCGGGTGGGCGAACTTGGCGCTCAGCGCGTACGGCATGGCACCGCCCATGGACAGCAGGGTGCCGGACAGGCTGGCCAGCATCCCCGGGCGGACCTGGAGGTGGCGGGCGTACCAGGCGGTGGTGGTGCCGCAGTCGACGGCGAGCAGGACGTCGTCGGGCAGCCGCTCATTGAGGGTGTGGAAGAGCAACTGCGGGTTGACCGGGTCGGCGGTCTGTTCGGCAAGGTCGCGTTGCACGCGACGCCACGCGGAGGTGGCCTCGGCGATCTCCGCCCGCCAGGCGGTCGGCCCGGGGCCGGGGCCCAGCTCGTTCAGCAGAGCCCGCAACGTGGGGCGGGCGTCGCCGGTCAGGTTCACCTCGGTCGGGTACCGCAGCCCGAGCTGGGTGCCGTCCAGGTCGATCTGCACCGCGCGGGCCTGTCCGGGCGGCGGGTAGAACTCCGAGTACGGCATGTTGCTGCCCACGATCAGCAGTCGGTCGCAGCCGCTCATCAACTGCCAGCTCGGTCGGGTGCCCAGCAGCCCGATCGCCCCGGTGACCCACGGTTCGCGATGGTCGACGACTGTGAAACCGAGCAGGGCGGTGGCCACCCCGGCGCCGAGTCGGTGGGCGATCTCGCGGACCTCCTCCTGCGCGCCCAGCGCGCCCTGCCCGACGAGCATGGCCACCCGCTGCCCGCCGCGCAGCACCTCCGCCGCCCGGCGCACGTCGGCCTCCGGCGGCACCGTCGGCGTGCTGCTCGGGACGTTGCTGGTGTGGTAGTAGCCGTGCGCGTGGGGCGGGTCCGGGATGGCCGGCTCGTCCTGGATGTCCAGGGGAAGGATCAGGGCGGTGACCGTACGCCGGGCCAACGCGGTGCGGCACGCCCGGTCCACCAGGTGGCGTACCTGTGCCGGGTGGTCGAGCTGAGCGAGGAACGCGGCCGCCACGTCCTTGTAGAGGGCGAGCAGGTCGACCTCCTGGTAGTAGCCGCCGCCCTCGGCGGTGGTCGCGGTGTGCCCGACCAGGGCGATCACCGGTTGGTGGTCGAGCTTGGCGTCGTACAGGCCGTTGAGCAGGTGGATGGCGCCGGGGCCGCTGGTCACCAGGGCGCAGCCCAGCGGCCCGCCGCCGTACTTGACGTGCGCCGACGCGGCGAAGCCCGCGGTCTCCTCGTGGCGGACCTGGATGAACTGGGCGCGACCGGTTGTGCGTTGCAGCGCGGACGTCAGGCCGTTGATGCCGTCGCCGGGGTAGCCGAAGTAGCGGTGTACGCCCCAACTGAACAGTCGCGAGACGATGTGGTCCGCGACGGTGGGGTGCCGGGGGAGAGCGCCGGCTTCGCCCGGTCCGGTGTGCTCTGTGCTCACCTGGCTGGTCCTTCCCGTCGGGTCCGCTACTCCGCCGGTCGTTCCCCTTCTCCTCGGGACAAAACACCCCACGGGTGGGCATCGGTGGGCGAGGTGCGCCGTCCGGCAGAATCGTCGGGTGCCCGTCCACCAGATCACCGACCCTGACGACGACCGCATCGCCGACTACCGTGCGCTCACCGACGTCGAACTGCGCACCCGCTGGGAGCCGCCGCACGGCCTGTTCATCGCCGAGGGGGAGCTGGTGCTGCGCCGGGCGTTGCGGGCCGGCTACCCGGCCCGGTCGTACCTCGTCGACGCCAAGCGGATCGACCAGCTCGCCGACCTCGACACCGGCGACGCGCCGGTCTACGCCGCGACGCAGGACGTGCTGGAGCGGGCCACCGGCTTCCACGTACACCGGGGGGTGCTGGCGTCGTTCCACCGCCGGCCGCTGCCCACGGCGGACGAGGTGCTCGCCGCCGCGCGCCGGGTGGTGATCCTGGAGGACATCAACAACCACACAAATCTGGGTGCCGTCTTCAGGGGTGCCGCCGCGCTCGGCATCGACGGGGTGTTGTTGTCGCCGACCTGTGCCGATCCGCTCTACCGGCGCAGTGTCCGGGTCAGCATGGGCGAGGTGTTCGCGGTCCCGTACGCCAAGTTCAGCCACTGGCCGGCGGGCCTGGAGCAGGTGCGGGAGGCCGGCTTCACGGTGCTGGCGTTGACCCCGGCGGCGGAGGCGTTGCCGATGCAGCGGCTCTCCCCGGCCCAGCGGGCACGGGCGGCGCTGCTGTTCGGTGCCGAGGGCCCCGGGTTGACCGGCGCGGCGCAGAGCGCCAGTGACGTACGGGTGCGGCTTCCGATGCGACGCGGGGTGGATTCGTTGAACGTCGCCGCCGCCGCGGCTGTCGCGTTCTGGGAGCTGGGGCGCGACGATCCGCTCGACGGCGGCGATTAATTCACCACGGCTTGCATGTCCATGCGCTCTGTTGCATAATTTTCCCCGTGTCCAAGGTTCTCACCTCCCTGCCCACCGGCGAACGTGTCGGCATCGCCTTCTCCGGCGGCCTCGACACCTCGGTCGCGGTCGCGTGGATGCGCGACAAGGGCGCAGTGCCCTGCGCCTACACCGCCGACATCGGCCAGTACGACGAGCCCGACATCGACTCGGTGCCCGGCCGCGCGCTCAGCTACGGCGCCGAGGTCGCCCGGCTCGTCGACTGCCGCGCCGCCCTCGTCGAGGAGGGCCTGGCGGCGTTGACCTGCGGGGCCTTCCACATCCGCTCGGGCGGACGGGCGTACTTCAACACCACTCCGCTCGGCCGGGCCGTGACCGGGACCCTGCTGGTACGGGCGATGATCTCCGATGACGTCCAGATCTGGGGCGACGGCTCGACGTTCAAGGGCAACGACATCGAGCGGTTCTACAGGTACGGCCTGCTGGCCAACCCGATGCTGCGCATCTACAAGCCGTGGCTCGACACCGCCTTCGTCACCGAGTTGGGTGGGCGTAAGGAGATGTCGGAGTGGCTGCTCGAACGCGGCCTGCCCTACCGGGACAGCACCGAGAAGGCGTACTCCACCGACGCCAACATCTGGGGCGCCACGCACGAGGCGAAGACCCTGGAGCACCTCGACACCGGCATCGAGACGGTCAGCCCGATCATGGGCGTCCGGTTCTGGGACCCGGCGGTGGAGATCCCGACCGAGGACGTCACCATCGGCTTCGACCAGGGCCGCCCGGTGACGATCAACGGCAAGGAGTTCGGCAACGCCGTCGACCTGGTGCTGGAGGCCAACGCCATCGGCGGCCGGCACGGCCTCGGCATGTCGGACCAGATCGAGAACCGGATCATCGAGGCCAAGAGCCGCGGCATCTACGAGGCGCCCGGCATGGCGCTGCTGCACTACGCGTACGAGCGGCTGGTCAACGCCATCCACAACGAGGACACCCTGGCGAACTACCACAACGAGGGCCGCCGCCTGGGCCGGCTGATGTACGAGGGTCGCTGGCTGGACCCGCAGGCGCTGATGCTGCGCGAGTCGTTGCAGCGCTGGGTCGGCACGGCGGTCACCGGCGAGGTGACCCTGCGGCTGCGCCGGGGCGAGGACTACTCGATCCTGGACACCACCGGCCCGGCCTTCAGCTACCACCCGGACAAGCTGTCGATGGAGCGTACCGAGGACTCGGCGTTCGGCCCCTCGGACCGGATCGGCCAGCTCACCATGCGCAACCTGGACATCGCCGACTCCCGGTCGAAGCTCGAGCAGTACGCCAACCTCGGCATGGTCGGCGGGGGCACCCCGCAGCGGATGGTCGGCGCCGCGCAGGCGGCCTCGACCGGGCTGATCGGCGCGATGCCGGAGGGCGGCGCGGAAGCCATCGCCTCCCGGGGCGTCGCCTCCGCCGACGACGAGGCACTCGACCGGGCCGCCATGGAGTTCGGCGTCGACTGATCGAACCCGCGCCGACCCTCCGTGACGTCGCCCGGCGAATGTCGAGATCCGGCGTCACGGAGGGTAGCGTGTCGGCCGTGTTCCCTACCGTGCGTGAGGTCCTCGCCCTGGACCCGGTCCGCCACGGCGCACCGCGCATGGTCGCCGGGGACGCCGGGCTGGACCGGCCGGTCCGCTGGGTGCACGTCGCCGAGGTGCCGGACATCGCCACCCTGCTCGGCGGCGGAGAGCTGGTGCTCACCACCGGCATCGGCCTGCCCGGGGACGACGCCGGGCTCCGCGCGTTCATCGGGGACCTGGCCGACGTCGGCGTCTCCGGCCTCGTCGTCGAGCTGGGCCGCCGTTACGTCAGCGGGGTGCCCCGGGTGATGGTCGCCGCCGCCGAGAGGCGCGGGCTGCCCCTGGTGGAGCTGCGCCGCGCCACCCCGTTCGTGCGGATCACCGAGGCGGTACACGCCCTGATCGTCGACGCGCAGCTCACCGAGCTGCGCGCCACCGAGGAGATCCACCAACGCTTCAACGACCTGTCCGTCGAGGGCGCCGACACCGCCGAGGTGATCCGGCAGGCGGCCGAGCTGTCCGGTTGCCCCGTGGTGTTGGAGAACCTGTCCCGTCAGGTGCTGGGGTACGACCCGGCCGGGGAGAGCGCCGAGCTGCTGCTGGACGGCTGGGAGCAGCACTCCCGGCGGATCCGACCAGCCGGTCGGACCGCGTACGACCCGGACAGCGGCTGGCTGGTGACGGTCGTCGGCGCCCGGGGGCAGGACTGGGGGCGGCTGTTGCTGCGCTGGCCGGCCAGCGGCGACGTGCCGAGCGCCCAGGCCAGCGAGCCGACCGCCGGCCCGCCCACCCGGTTGACCATCCTGATCGAGCGGGCCGCGTCCACCCTCGCGCTGGGCCGGTTGATCCGCCGCGACGCCGAAGGACTGGAACGGCAGATCCACCGCACCCTGCTCACCGCGCTCCTCGACCACTCCCGACCGGTGGACGAGGTCGCGCTGCGGGCCAAGGCGCTCGGCCTGGTGCTCGACCGCCGGCACCTGGTGGGCGTGATGGTCCGACACCGGGCTGAGGACCCGGCCGGGGAGAGCGGCCCGGAGGCCGCACCCGCCCGGCTGCGCGACCTGTCCGAGGCGGTCGGCCAGGCACTGCGTGAGGCGAAGCTGACCGCGCTCACCAGCGCGGTGGACGACAATTCGGTGGGTGTGCTGCTGGCCCTGACCGACCCGGCCGCCGAGGACCGCGCACTGTCCGCGTTCGCCACCGCACTACGTCGGGTACGCCTCGACGCCGGTGCCGGTCGCGCATCCTCCGGCGGCGACCCGGCACGGACGGCGGCCGGTATCGATCCGTCCCCTGTGCCGATCGGTGTCGATGGATCCCGGGGTGTCGGTCCAGGTGCCGTGATCGTGGCCGCTGGATCGGGGGTGGGCACCCTGCGGGAGGCCCGGCGGTCGCTGGTCGAGGCGCGGCAGATCGCCGAGGCGGCCCGGCGGGACCCGCGTGACCTGCCGATCTTCCGGCTGCCCCACGTCGGCCTGGCCGGGCTGCTGCACCTGCTGCGCGACGAGCCCCGGTTGCAGACCTTCGTGGAGCGCGAACTCGGCGCGCTGCTTGAGTACGACGCCCGCCACCCCCGGGAGCGGCTGCTCGACACCCTGCGCACGTACCTGGATCAGGGTCGCAACAAGTCCGCCGGTGCTGCCGCCGCCCACCTGTCCCGACCGGCCTTCTACGAACGACTGGCTCGCATCGCCCGCATCCTCGACGTGGACCTCGACTCGGTGGAGGCCAGCCTCTCCCTACACGTAGCCCTGCTGGCCCTGGAAGCAGTCCGAACCCCCTAACCCCCACCCATCGCCTGCGGTGATCAAGAGGTTTGCGTCAGAAATCTCGCGCACCATGACGCAAACCTCTTGATCAACCGGGCGCGGGCGGGTGGGGACCGGGTCAGAGGAGGGGGGTCAGGGCCTTGGCGTAGGTGGGGGGAATGTGGTTGGGGCCGCCCGGGGTGAAGACGTCCGAGTGGGCCACCGCGGACCAGGCCGTCGCCGGGACGGCGTCGACCAGGGCCCGGATCACCGGGGCGTCGCGCCACTGGTCCTGTTCGGCGAGCAGACCGAGGGCCACCACCGACTCCTCGACCTCGCCCACGCACTCGAACGGCTTGTGCCCGTCCACACCGAGCAGCTCGCGGTAGCCGGGGATCTGCTCCGGGTCGGCGAGCAGATCGCCGCCGAAGATGTGGGTGATCCGCTCACGCGGCATGAACGGCGCCATCGCCAGGAAGACGAACCGGCACTTCGGGCAGTCACGGCACCAGCGCTCGCTCGCGTCCCGCAGCTTGAACGCGGCGTTGCAGCTCGTCACCACGTCGTCGTACCTGGTGAACTCGGCGAACAGTCGGGCGATGTGCAGCTCGGACAGCGAGCGCAGCAGCGAGAAGTACGGTTCGGTGAGGCCGGCGTGCTCGGCCAGCGACGCCCGCAGCAGCCCCTCCGCCTCGACACCCTTGGACCACTGGTGGTTGATCTCGTGACCGTTCCAGACCAGGTTCGGGTCGGACGCCGAGCGCTCGTTGGACATCACCACCGGGCCCAGCCCGTGCAGCACCGCGGTCGCCACCGCGATCAGCGAGTTGATCGCGGTCACCGGGATGTGCCCGTTCAGCGCGCCGGCCGCGTTCAGGTCGAACAGCACCGGGTCGATCCGCCGACGGGCGGCCAACGGGACCAGTCCGGACGCCTCGTTCACCGAGACGATCACGTGGTTCGGGTTGACCGAGAACGGCACCGGATCCAACTCGGCCCGGCGCAGCGCCTCCAGGCTGACGATCGAGTCCTTGCCGCCGCCGACCGCCGAGAGCGGACGACGATCGGAGTCGTCGTGAACGCGCGGTGCGTCCGGTGAGCCGGCCGGCACCTCCGGGCGCAGCTCGAGCACGTGCGGCAGTTGGTTGCGGTACGCGTACTCGGCGAGGCCCTTGGTGTAGACGGCCGTGACGTAGTCGACGGTGGCCGCGCCCAGCGGCGCCGGCAGCACCAGCCGGGGCGGCGCGGCGGTCTTGTAGTAGCTGACCCCGGCGACCAGGTGCAGCACCTCCAGCACCCGGCCGAGGGTCGCCACCGTCTCGTCCGACGGCGGCTCCGCCGGCAGCGGAAGGGTGATCACCTCGGTGAACCGCTGCTCACCGGCCGGACCGGTGAGCGCGTAGTCGAACAACACCTCACCGGTGGCAAAGTCGATCGAGTAGGACGGGAAGGTGAAGGCGTCCATCCGCCGGAGCTGCTCGTTGGGCACACGCCATACTAGGCCCTGGTTCGTCCGGCCGTGTCCGGACCGGGCCCGCCCTGCTGCCGCCGCGACCCCCGAGGAGAGCCCAGTGCGCCTGTCTGACCTGCGCGGACGTACCGTCGCCGTCTGGGGCACCGGCCGGGAGGGCCGCGCCGCTGTGACGGCCATCGCCGCGCACGGCCCGGCCGAGCTGGTCGCCGTCGACGACAGCGCGAACTTCCTCTCCCTGCCCTGGGACGGCCCGCTGGCCGAGGCGGCGCCGCTGGTCACCGGTGAGGCGGGCTTCGTTCGGCTGGCCGCCGCCGACGTGGTGGTCCGCTCCCCGGGCGTGCCGCAAACCCACCCGTGGCTTGTCGAGCTGCGCCGACGCGGGGTCCTGGTCACCCAGGGCACCGCGCTGTGGATGGCCGACCACGCCGCGCGCACCGTCGGGGTCACCGGCAGCAAGGGCAAGAGCACCACCTCCAGCCTGATCAGCCACCTGCTCACCGCAATGGGCCGGCCGAACGTCTTCGGCGGCAACATCGGGGTGCCGACGCTGGACCTGCCGGAGGCCGAGCTGTACGTGCTGGAGCTGTCCAGCTACCAGTGCAGCGATCTCACCGACTCGCCCCGGGTGGCGGTCGTCACCGCGCTGTTCCCCGAGCACCTGGACGCGCACGGCGGGGAGCGGGAGTACTACCGGGACAAACTCAACCTGCTCGCCCACGACCCGCAGACGATCGTGGTCAACGGCGGTGACCCGCGGCTCGCCGCCGAGCTGGGGGACCTGCCGGCCGTCCGCGCCGGCCGCCCGGACAGCGTCCACGTCGCCGCCGGCACCGACGGCACACCCTGGTTCCACCTCGGCGACCAGCCGCTCTTCCCACGCGCCGTGCTGCCGCTCGTCGGCCGGCACAACGAGGGCAACCTGTGCGTCGCCCTCGCCGTGCTCGACGCGCTCGGCATCGACCTGGTGACCGAGAAGGATCACCTCGCCGTCGCGGTCGCCGAGTTCCAGGGGCTGGCCCACCGGCTCACCGAGATCACCGACCCGTCCGGGTTGACGTTCGTCGACGACACCCTGGCCACCAGCCCGTACGCGGCCATGCACGCCATCGACGCGTACGACGGGAGGCCGTTGACCGTGATCGTCGGCGGCAACGACCGGGGTCTTGACTACACGCCGCTGGCCGAGCACCTGGCCGAGCGGGAGCTGACCGTGATCGGGATTCCGGACAGCGGCACCCGCATCGTCGAGGCGCTCGCCGGCCTGCCGAAGGTGCGTACCGAACTCGTCGACGACCTGGTGGACGCGGTGCGACTGTCCCGCGAGGTGACGCCGGCCGGCGGGGTGGTGCTGCTGTCCCCGGCCGCGCCCAGCTACGGCCGGTTCCGCAACTTCGAGCACCGCTCCGAGGTCTTCGCCCAGGCCGTGGCCGACACCGCCGGGGCCTGACCAGGGCGAACCGGTACGCCTGGGATCACCATGAGCGGGACTACCGTCCTCCGACGGGCCGGCCGGCCTCGTCGAGGCACGTCGGGAGACCGCAGGGCTCGAAGAGGCTCGCGTCGTGGAAGGAGACGATCCGGGAGACGCCCGTGGGGGTGGCGGTGAGCACCTGGAGGCTGTGGGGGTGGTGGAGCCCTTCGGCGCCGCGGGTGTAGGTGGCGAGCGCCGGCTGGCCGTTGGCCGTGGCCGGAATGGCGCGGATCGCGCCGGCGCGGCCGAACACGGTGGTGGCGAGGAAGCGAGTGACAGCGTCGCGTCCGGCGAACCAGGTCAGGTGTGGCGGCATCTCCATCGTGACGTCCTCGCGCAGCACCTGGAGCAGTGCTGCCGTGTCCGCGTTCTGGAAGGCCCGTGCGTACCGGTCGAGCAGCATCCGGTCGGCCGGATCGGCCGGTTCGGCGAACATGTCCTCGGTGAGGCCGGTGCGAGCCAGGTGGGCGCGGGCCCGGGCGAGCGCGCTGTTGACCGCGTCGGTGGTGGTGTCGAGCAGGTCGGCGACCTCGGAGGCGTGCCAGGCGAGCACGTCGCGCAGGATCAGCACGGCCCGCTGTCGGGCCGGAAGGTATTGCAGAGCTGCCACCAGGGCGAGCCGGACGCTACTGCGTGTGCTGACGATCGTGGCCGGATCCGTGACAGGCAGTTCCGCGTCCGGCAGCGGGTTGACCCAGGCGACGTCGGGGCCGGCGACCGTCAGCGGCTGGTCCGGGTCGCCGGACGGGCCCAGGCCAGAGGGCAGGACCCGCCGACTGCGGTGCTTGAGTGTGGTGAGGCAGGCGCTGGTGGCGATGCGGTACAGCCAGACCCGCAGTGACGATCGGCCCTCGAAACCGGAAAAGCCGCGCCAGGCCCGCAGGTAGGTCTCCTGGACGACGTCCTGGGCGTCGTGCGTCGAGCCCAGCATGCGGTAGCAGTGCGCCAGCAGTTCGCGGCGGTACGGCTCGGTGAGCCGGGAGAACTCCTCGTCGGCCGTCCCCGCGTATGTCCCCCGCACCGGGGCCTGCGCTGCCTGGGTCATGTCGTCACTCCACCCGTCTGCGGCCTGACCTGTCTTGATACAGACCCGCGGTCCGCCGGAAAGTGATCGGTCCGGGCTTCAGTGTGGCAAAGGCCACGTCGTCGTCGGTGGCCGACCAGCCCGGTCCATGCGCTGAGTCTCCACTCGTGACCGGCGAGTTGCCGGGTCGCCTGGTCCCCAGGCCACCCAGGGCGCCTCCCAGATCGACGAGAGGACGACCAATGAGCTCCACCACGAGCCAGGACACCGCTGAGCAGGCGGTGCGAGCGGTGATCGACAGCGTCTCGGCCGCATGGGCGGACAACGACGTGGCCGCGTTCGTCGCCCACTACGCCGACGACGCGACAGCGGTACTGCCCGGGGTCGCCCTGCTGAGCAGGG
The DNA here is from genome assembly GCF_040639415.1 of Micromonospora sp. NPDC023888. NCBI lineage: Bacteria > Bacillati > Actinomycetota > Actinomycetes > Micromonosporales > Micromonosporaceae > Micromonospora > Micromonospora sp. NPDC023888. The sequence continues at coordinate 64,842 of NZ_JBEZZW010000005.1, forward strand.
CGGTGATCCGTACCGCGATGGCGGCGGCGTTCGCCGACCAGCTCAAGGGCACCCGCCGCGTCCATCGCGTACAGGGCGTGCGGTTCCTCGACGACGTCACCGCGATCGTGATCAGCCGCAGCGTGACCGTCGACGTCGGCGAGGACGAGCCAGGCGCCGATCGCTGGTCGATCGCCACGTGGGTCCTGTCCGGCCGCTCCGGGCGCTGGCTCATCGAGGCGTACCACGACTGCCCCGCCGCCTGACCGTCCCGCCTCGTCCACCCCTGTGTCGAGGCGGAACCCGAGCCCCGGCCAGACGACTCTTGGAGAGAAGAACGTGAACCAGACAGGAACAACAACGCCGGCACAGCGGTGGGTTCTGGCCCTCAGCTCGCTGGCATCGTTCATCGTGGTGCTGGACATGCTGGTGGTGGCGACCGCGCTGCCCGCTGTCCAGCGGGACCTTGGCGCGTCGCTCGAAGAGCTTGAGTGGACAGTCAACGCCTACACGCTCAGCTTCGCGGTCCTGCTGATGACCGGGGCGGCGCTGGGCGACCGCTACGGGCGGCGTCGCCTGTTCGCGATCGGGCTGGGCTTGTTCGCCGTGGCCTCGGCCGCCTGCGCGCTGTCCACCCAGGCGGGCCCGCTGATCGCGGCGCGGGTCGTGCAGGGCGCCGGCGCGGCGATGATCATGCCGGTCGCGCTGGGCGTGCTCAATGGTGCGTTCCCGCCCGAGCGGCGTGGTTGGGCGACGGGCATCTACGGCAGCGTGACCGGGCTCGCGGCGATCGCCGGGCCAGTGCTGGGTGGCGTCGTCAGCCAGCACCTCGCCTGGCAGTGGATCTTCTGGCTGAACGTTCCGATCACGCTTGTCGCGATTCCGCTGGTGCTCGGCCGGATAGCCGAGACCCGCGGGCCCGGCGGCACGCTCGATCTTCCGGGCCTGGCCCTGGCCGCCGGGTCGGCGCTGGGCGTCACCTGGGCCCTGGTGCGCGGCAACGCGGCCGGATGGACCAGCGCCGAGACCCTGTCGACGCTGGTCGGGGGGATCCTGCTCGGTGGCCTGTTCATCGTCAGGGAGCTGAGGACCACGGCCCCGATGCTGCCGATGCGATTGTTCCGCGCACCGGCCTTCTCCGCCGGCAACGCCGCGGTGTTCTTCATCAACGCGTCGCTGACCAGCGCGATCTTCTTCACCGCCCAGTTCCAGCAGGTCGCACTCGGCCACGGTGCGGTGCAGGCCGGCTTGCGGCTGTTGCCGTGGGGCATCGCACCGTTCCTCATCGCGCCACGGGCGGGCGCGCTCACCGATCGCATCGGCGAACGGGTGCTGGTCATCGCCGGTACGCTCCTGCTCGGCGTCGGCATGGGATGGATCGCGCTGATCTCCGAGCCCGGCATCGGCTACGCCACGACCGCCGTGGCGATGACCATCGGCGGCCTCGGGTTCTCGCTTGCCCTTCCCGCCGTCACCAAATCGGTCGTCAGCCGCGTCGCGCCGCAGGACATCGGTCGGGCCTCGGGCACCTTCAGCACCCTCCGGCAGCTCGGCGGCGCGTTCGGGGTCGCCCTCACCGGCGCCGTCTTCGCCACGGCCGGCGGCTACTCCACCGCTGGTCTGTTCAGCGACGGCTACGTCCCGGCGATGAGCGTCTCCGCCGCGCTCGCCTTCGCGGGCACCGCTGTCGCCATCGTGCTACCGCGACACCGCCGCCTCGCGCCGGCCACGATCACCGGACGTGTCGCACCTGCCGAATCCACGACGGGATGACCAGGCGGCTGGCTGACACCGTGGCGCGATCCGCCGCCCAGGTCAGTGCCGGGCGACCTGGTCGTGCAGGGCGCGCATCGAGCGGATCGCCGAGCGGATCTCCTGGAGGTAACGCCCCGGGGTGAGGGTCTGCTCCGGTAGGACCGCCAGGTCGGCCAGCGCCGGCTCCACGCCGACGGTGTCGATGCCGCACCCGTACGGCAGGGCCAGGGTGCGCAGCGCGTCGCAGTGCTGGAACGGCACGTAGATCGGCGCGGTGACCATCAGGATCTGGTCGCCCGGGGCGACCCGCGCGCGCCCCGCCCAGAAGCGCTGGGTGTCGGCGGTGTGGGCCCGCCGCCGCTGCGGTTCGCTCGACGGCGCGGCCAGCACCCGTACCGGTGGCAGGCCCGCCGGCCGGTACGTCCGCGACGACCAGGAGTGGTGCGGGTGACCGGCGTCGACGCCGGCCTGCTCGGTGGGGGCAGCCACCCCGAACACCCGCCGGACCGCGGTGTCCAGCACGTCCACCTCGGTGTCGTCGGCGGGCAGGCCCGCATCGACGAGCGTGCGTCGTTCCCAGTCCGACAGCGGCCGGAAACTACCGAGCACGGCGACCTCGCCGGTCACCCGCAGACCGGCGCGCAACAGGTGCGCGGCGTAGGCGACCCGGCGCACGCAGGCGTGCCCCAGACCGCCGAGGACGACCAGGTGGGCGTACACCGCTCGGGTCGGCGGCACCGGCCGGACCAGGCCGAGCGCCGCCGCTGCGGCGAGCACCAACTCGACGGTCTCGGGGTCGAGGTCCGGCTCCCGGGCCTCGGGCCGTTCCCGGCCGCCCCGGAAGTCCCAGTGCGTCGCCGAGAAGTCGTCGAGAAACCGCAGCACCTCGGTCAGATCACCGTCGGGCCAGGTACCGCCGAAACGGGCGACCAGACCCCGGATCGGGTCCGCGCCCACCCAGCGGGCGACGCCGGCGGCCGGGTCGCCCGGCGCACCGACAGGCAGCGGTACGGGCAGCTCGGGCACCGCAGGATCGTACCGGGGGCCCTTGTCGTCCCGTCGTACGCTGACCTCAGTCGGCGCCCGGGAGGTACCTCGATGTCCGATCTGCTGCGCCGCCCCCGTGCCGGCCGGATCGCCTCGGCGGGTGGATTCGTCCGGCTGCTGGCGCACACCGACCCGGTCGCGTTGGTCGGCATCCTGCTGTCCCTCTCCCTCTCCGTGATACTTGACCTGACCAACGCGGCAACCGGGGTGGAGTCGCTGCTGGCCGGGCTGATGGGCACCACCATCGCGCTGCTTGTCGACTCGGTGGCCCGCGCCGAGCGCCGGTTCCACCTGCGGACCCTCCTGGAAGGACCGCACTGGCTGGTCCACGCGGTGCCGGAGGTGGTCACCGGCAGCCGGGAGGCGGTCGAGCGGTATCCGGGCACCCGGGTCGCCGAGGAGGCCCGGCGTCGCTTCGAGCGGTTGCGGGCCGAGACCGAACAACTGCGCGTCGGCCGGGTCGTCCGGCCCGGTGGCGACTGTCAGGACCTGCTCGGGGGCACCCGCGAGTGCGTACGCCGGCTGGACGCGGTGACGAACGTGATGCCCAGAGCCAGCGGCGAACTGAGCTGGTGGCGCGGCGAGATCGGCCGCCACTACTGGGCGGCGAACACCGAGGCGTTGGCCCGGGGCGTACGGATCACCCGGGTGTTCCTGCACGCCGGCCTGACCGACGAGCTGACCGAGTTGGTGCGGGCCCAACGCCAGGCCGGGGTGCGGGTGGGCCTGTTGCCGTGGGGCGTCGTCGATGCCTCCCGGCACGTCAACCTGACCCTGTGGGACGGCACCGCGTGCTGGGAGGGGCGGATGAGCGCACACGGCGAGATCACCGAGAACCAGTTCTCGGTGAACGCCGGGGACCTGGCCCGGTTGACCGACGTCTTCGAGGCCTGCGTCGAGGCGGCGACCTTTCTCGACTGATCGAGACGTCGACCGACGAGGACCGGGGCGGGCCGCCGATGACCGTGCAAGCCGTACTGCTGGTGACCGCGGTCGTCTGGGCGGTCAGTCTGATCCGGTCGGTGCGGATGCGTGCGCTTGTCTACAGTCTCCCGCTGCCGATGACGCTGGCCCTGGTCGGCACCGGACACCGGGTGCAGGGCGCGCAACTGCTCGGGGTGCTCGGCCTCAACCTGTTCTTCGTCGTCGTGGCGGTCACACACCACCGGCTGCGGTGGCCGATTCTGGTCGCCGACGCCGCCGGGATCATCGGGTACGTGGCGCTCAGCACGGGCCTGCTCGCCGTACCGGTGCCGTTCTGGCCGGCGCTTGTCGGCACCGTGGCGCTCTGGGCGGTGACGATGCTGCTGCTGCGCCGACACGCCCCTGTGCCAACAGCGGCACCGTCGTCGGCTGGGCCGCTGCCGTCGGCGGAGCGGCAGGCGAGGGCCGGGCCACAGGTGGCGGAGACGGGCCAGCGAACCCGCCTACCGGCGCCGGTCAAGCTGCTCGTGATCCTGCTGGGTGCGACGCTCACCGGGCTGCTCGGCGAGCTGCTGCGCGCGATGGTCGTGACCTTCCCGTACTCGGGGGTGCTGGTGGCCATCGAGAGCCGCCGCGACCTGGTGGCGTTCACCAGGCACTTCGCCCGCAACAGCCTGGCCCTGGTCGGCTTCCTGGCGGCGTACCACCGCTGGCAGGACACCTCGACGGTCACCGCGCTGGCGGCCGGCTGGGTGACGTTCGCGGTGCTGGCTGCGGCGCTGCACGCGGCAGACGCCGGTGGCGCGGCCCGTCGTCGCGTGGCGCTGCCAGCCGCCGGATGAGCGTGCCGCCGGACGCGGCGCAGGGCCGTCTGTCCGGATCAGTCGGGTGGGAGCGAGAGCTGCCCCCTGTCCGAAATTGAACATCGCGGCGGACGCCCGAACCCGCGGGACCGGCTCGGCGCCGACGCGCCGAGCCGGCCCCGTCCTCAGACCGCGAGCGCCCCGCCGTCCACGGGGAGGAGGACACCGTGGATGTGTGACGCCTCGTCACTGGACAGGAAGATCACAGCCGCGGCGGTGTCCTGCGCGGTACCCGTACGCCTGTCCGGGTTGTTCTCGGCGATCTTCTCCAGGAGGGGGCGGAGGTTTTCGTTCCCCTCCGTGATGGTGGGTCCGGGCGCGACGGTGTTCACCCGCACCCCGTCAGCGGCCAGCTCTGCGGCCCACGACCTCGTCAGCGAGTGCAGGGCTGCCTTGCTGGCGCCGTACAGCGAGGTGAACTTGATTCCGTCCACGCCGCCGATCGAGCCTATGTTGATCACCGAGCCTCCGCCGTGCTCCACCATGCCGGGCACCAGGGCCGCCGTCAGAAGGAACGGGGCCTTGATGTTGACCTCCAGCACCTGGTCGATCTGTTCCTCGGTCGACTCGGTCATGGGGTGGGGCGGCACGAGAAAGGCCGCGTTGTTGACCAGGATGTCGATGGGCCGACCCGCCAGGGCCGTCGCCTCCTGCGCAAGGCGGCGGACCTCCGAGCCACCCGCAGACAGGTCTGCCTCGACGAAGTGGGCGATACCGCCCTCCGCGACGATTCCGTCGACGATCTGAGCACCCTGCTCCGGGCCAAGTCCGGTCACGACGACGATGGCGCCCTCGCGGGCCATCGCCTCCGCCACGCCGCGCCCGATTCCGCTCGTCGAGCCGGTGACGAGTGCGGCGCGCCCCTTGAGGCGATTCATGTCGGTACCTCCGGTTCTTGCGGTGATGTCGGTGGACGCGGGACGGCTGAACCTCTCGTCGGATCCATCGGACCTTGCTTGCTCAAGCAAGTGTATCTCGGTCATTGCCGAGCGAGTAGGGCTTCGGTGCAATGCCAGCACCGGAGCGCGGGTGCCGAGACCGCATTCGAGATGCATGAGCCCAACGGGTCTCGTTGCGGTGATCGTCGGCAACCAGTGATCGCCTGATGGGCTTACTGGTCTGCGCGGCGCGGGCCGTGGGGTGGTCAGGTGGTGGGGAACAGGCGGGCGTGCAGGGCCGCCGGGTCGGTGACCTCGGGCAGGTCGCGGGCGGCGAGCCAGGCCGCGGCGGCGGCACCGTCGCCGGCGGTGTGCAGTGGCGCGTTCGGCCAGTGCCGGGCCAGCTCGGTTCGGACGGCGGTGGCCAGCGGGGTGTCCGCGGTGAGCAGTCCGCCGCCGAGCACGACGGGTGTCGTCGCGTCGGCGGGGCGGATCCGGCTCACGCTTTCGGCCAGGTGGGCCGCGGCCTCGGCGATCAGTGCGACGGCGACGGGTTCGCCGTGGCCGGCGGCGGTCACGACAAGTGGCGCGAGTTGGGCAAGTTCGACGGGGGCTCGGCGGGTGACGGTCTGGATGACGGCGTCCACGGTCATGCGGGGGCGGGCGGCGACCTCGGCGTTGCCCAGCAGCTCGGTGAGCACCGCCGTGGACAGTGCCCCGGGTGTGCGGCCGACGTCCAGGTCGGCGAGCAGTCGGCGTACCGATTCGCGGCCGAGCCAGAAGCCCGAGCCGGTGTCGCCGAGGAGCCAGCCGTGACCGTCGGCGATCCGGTCGAGCCGCAGGTCGTGGACCTGCGCGGTGATCGCGCCGGTGCCGGCGATGAGCACTGTTCCGTCTGGTGCGGCGCTGCCGGAGGCGTAGGCGACGAGGGCGTCGCCGTGCACCGCGTACGGGCAGCGTAGGCCGGCGTCGTGCCAGGCCCGGTCGAAGGCTGCCCGGCCGGCGGGGTCGGCGAGCAGGCGGCCCGCCCCGGCCAGCCCGATGGTGCCGGCGACGACCCGTGCCGGGTCGAGGCCGGCGAGCGTCTCGCGCAGCGCTGTCGACAACTCGGCGGCCGCCCGTTCGGCGCCGTGACTTGTGGGGTTGCCGCCGCCCGCCCGGCCGGCGCCCACACGGTGCCCGGTGAGGGTCAGGGCGGTCGCCCGGGTGGACGTGCCGCCGACGTCGAGACCGATCACGAGGGCGTCGAGCTTCGGCACGGGACTCCTTGGGTGGTGCGGTGATTGGGGCCTGTTCATGCTGGTCGGCGGCGTCTTGCGGGGCAAGTTCCGGCGGGCGCAGCGGGCTGTGCGCCAGGTAACAGTTTGAAAACTTCGCCCACAGTCTTGACACGGAGGGGCCTTCAGTAAGAACTTTTACCACTAACAGTTAACAGTCTTTTCGGAAAGGTGAGGCGACCCATGGTTGATCACGAGGTGGACACCGCCGCGGGGACCGCGGTGGTCGACGCCCACGTGACCGACCGAAGGAACTCGCCCTCCGACGGGGTGCTGGCCCGCGTCCGCAACGGGCTCGCCGAGCTGACCGGCGCGCTGCGCCGCGTCGCCGAGCACGTGCTGAGCGACCCGGAGGCCGCCGCCCGATCCACAATCGTCGAGCTGGCCGAGCGCAGCGGCACCTCCCCGGCGACAATCACCCGCTTCTGCCGGGCGATGGGCTTCGAGGGGTACGCCGACCTGCGGCTGGGCATCGCCTCCGAGACCGGTCGGGCCCGCTCGGCCGGCTGGACCGTCGACATCGGACGCGAGATCCAGCCGAGCGACCCGCTCGCCCGGGTGCTCGACCAGATCATGGCCGCCGACACCCGGGCCATGCACGACACCGCCACCCTGCTCGATCTGAGCGAGGTGGAACGGGCCGCCGTGGCGATAGCCGGGGCCAGCAGGGTCAACATCTTCGGCGCCAGCGGCAGCGCGCTCGTCGGCGAGGAGATGCAGTTCAGCCTGCACCGCATCGGCGTGGCCGCGTGGGCGTGGAACGACGTGCACGAGGGGCTGGCCAGCGCCGCGCTGCTGCGCAGCGGAGACGTGGCGCTCGGCATCTCGCACACCGGGCAGACCCGGGAGACGATCGAGATGCTCGCCGAGGCGGGCAGCCGGGGCGCCACCACGCTCGCGCTCACCGGCTTTCCCCGCTCACCGTTGGCCGAACTGGCCGACATCGTGCTGCTGACGGCCAGCCAGGCCACCACCTTCCGGCCGGACGCGCTCTCCGCCCGGCATCCCCAGCTCGTGGTGCTCGACCTGCTCTACATCGCCGTCGCCCAACGCACGCACGACCGCGCCCACGCGGCCTTCCGGCGTACCGCGCAGGCCGTCGACGGGCACAAGGCAGCGAAGGGAGCCCTGTCATGATCAGCGCCCAGGGGTACGCGGACGCCGTCCGCCCGGTGCTCGACCGACTGCTCGACTCGGAGGCCGACGGGATCACCCGGGCCGCCGATCTCATCGCCGACAGCCTGCGCGACGGCGGGGTGCTCCAGGCGTTCGGCGCCGGGCACTCCGAGGCGTTCGCCGCCGAGCTGGTGGCCCGGGCCGGCGGGCTGGTCCCCACCAACCGGCTCTCGGTGCGGGACCTGGTGGTGCACGGTGACGCCCCGCGTGACGTGCTCGCCGACCCGAAGCTGGAACGCGACCCCTCCATCGCCCACCAGATCTACGCGCTCGCGGCGCCACAGCCGCGTGACGTGTTCGTGGTGGCGTCCCAGTCCGGCATCAACGGCTCGGTGGTAGAGCTGGCGGCGCTGGTCACCGAGCGCGGTCATCCGTTGATCGCGGTCACCTCCGTCGAGCACACGGCACGGGTCGCTCCACGGCATCCGTCCGGTCAGCGGCTCGCCGACCTCGCCGACGTCGTGCTGGACAACGGCGCGCCGTACGGCGATGCACTGCTGCCGCTCGAGGGCGGCGGCGCGGTCTGTGCGGTCTCCTCGGTCACCACGGCGCTGCTGGCGCAGTTGCTGACCGCGGAGGTCGTACGACGGTTCCACCAGGCCGGAGAGGTGCCCCCTATCTACCTCTCCGCCAACGTCCCCGGTGGGGACGAGCACAACATCGCCCTCGAGTCGCGGTACGCCGGGCGTCTCCGGCGTACCGCCTGACCCGAATTCCACAAGGAGAGACGACGATGTCGATTACCCCCGAACACCCGGCCGCACTCGACCGTCGCACGGTGCTGCGTCGCGCCGCCGCCGTGGGCGTGCTCGCCACTCCGGCCATCGGCCTGCTCAGCGCCTGCGCGACAAGCGGCGGCGACAAGGAGAACGAGCAGGTCGCCGGTGGCACCAAGAGCGAGAAGAACCCGCTGGGCGTCAAGGAGGACGCCGCGATCGAGGTGGTCATCTTCAACGGCGGTTACGGCGAGAAGTACGCCACCGACGTGCACGAGCCGCTCTACAAGACGGCGTTCCCCAAGGCGGAGATCAAGCACCAGGCCACGCAGGCCGTCTCCACGGTGCTCCAGCCGCGGTTCGCGTCCGGCAACCCGCCGGAGTTCGTGAACAACTCGGGTGAGAAGTTCCTCGACTTCGGTGCGCTCGTCAACGACGGCCAACTCCAGGATCTCACCGAGCTGTGGGACGCGCCGTCGGTCGACGACCCGAGCAAGAAGGTCCGCGACACCATCATCCCGGGCGTCGTCGAGCAGGGCATGTTCAGCACCGCCGACGGGCAGCGCAAGCCGTTCGTCCTGTACTACGTGTCGACCGTCTACGGCATCTGGTACTCGGGCAAGCTCTTCAAGGACAACGGCTGGACCGCGCCCACCACCTTCGACCAGTTCAAGGCGCTCTGCGAGCAGATCAAGGCCAAGGGCATCACCCCGTACGGCTACGCCGGTGCGAACGCGGCCTACTACCAGTGGAACGTGATCCTCACCCAGGCCGCGAAGATCGGCGGCGCCGACGTCCTGAAGAACATCGACAACCTGGAGGACGGCGCCTGGAAGCAGGATGCTGTCAAGCAGGCTGCGGCGGCGTGGGCGGAGATCGGCGCGAAGTACTCGGACAAGAGCTTCGAGGGGCTCAAGCACACCGACGTGCAGCTGCGACAGAACCAGGGCAAGGTCGCCTTCTACCCGTCCGGCGACTGGCTGGAGAACGAGCAGAAGAAGGACACGCCGGCGGGCTTCACCTACCAGCTGATGCCGGTGCCCAGCCTCACCGCGTCGGACAAGCTGCCGGCGGCCGCTATCCGGGCGGCCGGTGGCGAGGGATACTTCGTCTCGTCCAAGAGCAAGAACCCGCGTGGCGGCATGGAGTACATGCGTCAGATGCTGTCGAAGGCGGGTGCCCGGGGCTTCACCGAGACCGTCGGTGCGGCCACCGTCGTGCCGGCCGGCAGCGAGGGCTTCCAGTTCCCGCCGGGTGTGGCCAGCGCGCAGGCGGCCCTGAAGGCAGCCGGCAAGGACGTGTTCAACATGCTCTTCGACAACTGGTACAAGGAGCTCGACACGGAGGCGCGGACCGCCACCAACGAGCTGATGTTCGGTCGGATCAACGCGGACGCCTTCGTGGAGCGGATCCAGAAGCGGGCCGACGCGATCAAGAAGGACAGCTCGGTCACCAAGTTCAAGCGTTGATCGATCGGAGCTAGGGTCATGCGGCACGGCAAGTATCCATTCGTGATCGGGTTCCTGATCGCCCCGGTCGCGCTGTACGTGACCTTCGTGATCTGGCCTTACGCGCAGGCGTTCCAGATCTCGATGACCAACTGGCGGGGGCTCTCCGCCCCGCAGTGGGTGGGCTTCGACAACTACCGGAGGCTGCTCGACGACGGCGCCTTCTGGAAGGCGGTCCAGCACCACGGCGTACTGCTGCTTGTCCTGCCGCTGATCACCATCGCCATCGCGTTGTTCTTCGCCTTCCTGCTCAACGTGGGTGGCAAGAGCAGCGGAGGGCAGCGCCAGGGGGTCTGGGGGGCGAAGTTCTACCGGGTGGTGTTCTTCTTCCCCCAGGTCCTGGCGGTGGCCATCATCGCGGTGCTGTTCCAGATGGTGTACCGGCCGAACGAGTCCGGCCTGATCAACGGCGTACTGATGAAGCTGGGCCTGGACCCGATCCTCTTCCTGGTCCAGCCGAATCTGGCCCTCTGGTCGATCATCGCGGTGCTGGTCTGGCAGGGTGTGGGCTTCTACGTGGTGCTCTTCTCGGCCGGGATGGCCTCCATCCCGGGTGAGATCTACGAGGCCGCGGAGATGGACGGGGCGAGCAGGGTGACGCTGTTCTTCCGGGTCACCCTGCCGCTGCTGTGGGACACCCTCCAGGTGGCCTGGGTCTACCTCGGGATCGCGGCGTTCGACTGCTTTGCCATCGTGGCGGTGCTGTCGGTGGACAGTGGCGGCCCCGACGGCGCCACCACCGTGCTGGCGATGGAGATCTACCGCAACGCGTTCGTCTACTCGAAGTACGGCTACGCCTCGGCGATGGGCGTGGCGCTGTTCTTCCTCACCCTCACGTTCGCGGCGCTGACGCTGCGGCTCACCAAGCGGGAAAGCGTGGAGTACTGATGAATCCGCAGTCGACGCTGCCGCCGACCCCGGCGGCGACACCGCCGAAGACCGGTGACCCGTCCGCCCCCGCCGGGCCGGGGCGCAAGGGCCCCCGCTCGGAGGTACGGCTCTTCGCCGGCCTGGGGCACGTCGCGCTCGCCGTGTGGGCGGTGATCGTGATCGTGCCGATCCTCTGGACCTTCCTCGCCGCGTTCAAGAACACCAGTGAGATCTTCAGCAGCCCGTGGACGCTCCCGGCGGAGCTGCGCTGGGAGAACTTCGGGCGGGCCTGGACGAAGGCGCACGTCGGGCGGTACTTCCTGAACAGCGTTTTCGTGGTGTCGTGCAGCACGTTCCTCACCATGCTGCTCGGCTCGATGGCCGCGTACGTGCTGGCGCGCTACAAGTTCTGGGGCAACCGGGCGATCTACTTCCTCTTCGTCTCGGGGTTGGCGTTCCCGGTGTTCCTCGCGCTGGTGCCGCTCTTCTTCACCGTGAAGAACCTGGGCATGCTGGACACCTACCGCGGGGTGGTGCTTGTCTACAGCGCGTACTCGTTGCCGTTCACCGTGTTCTTCCTGGCCGCCTTCTTCAAGACGCTGCCGTCGTCGGTGGCCGAGGCGGGCATGATCGACGGCTGCGGGCACACCCGGCTGTTCTTCCAGGTCATGATGCCGATGGCGAAGCCGGGCCTGATCAGCGTGGCGATCTTCAACATCATCGGTCAGTGGGCGCAGTACCAGCTCCCGTTGGTGTTGCTCTCCAACGCCAAGGACAAGTGGGTGCTCACCCAGGGCATCGCCGACATCTCGGTGAACGCCGGCTACGAGGCCGACTGGTCCGGGTTGTTCGCCGCGCTGACCATCGCCATCCTTCCGATGATCATCGTGTACGCGGTCTTCCAACGCCAGATCCAGGCCGGTCTCACCTCCGGCGCGGTGAAGTAGAGCCGGTCACCGCTCGTCGATCTGGGTGTGCCAGGAGCGCCACAGATCGGCGTACGCCCCGTCGGCAGCCACGAGATCGTCGTGGCTGCCGATCTCGGTGATCCGGCCGTCGGCCAGCACGGCGACCCGGTCGGCGTCGTGCGCCGTGTTGAGCCGGTGCGCGATCGCGATGACGGTCCGCCCGACCAGCACGGCCGCCAGCGCCCGTTCGGTACGGCGGGCGGTGCTCGGGTCGAGCGCGGCGGTCGCCTCGTCGAGGATCAGCGTGTGCGGGTCGGCGAGCACCAGCCGGGCCAGCGCGAGCTGCTGTGCCTCGGCGGCGCCGAGCTGCCGGGCCCCGTCGCCGAGCTGAGTGTCCAGGCCGTCGGGCAGGTCGGCAGCCCAGTCGGCACCCACCGTGACAAGCGCGGCGCGCATCTGCTCGTCCGACGCGTCGGGGGCGGCGAAGGAGAGGTTGTCGCGCACCGAGCCGATGAAAACGTGGTGTTCCTGTGTGACCAGGGCGATTCGCCGTCGACGTTCGGCGGGGTCGAGGTCGGTGACCGGGCAACCACCGATGCTGACCACGCCCTGGCGCGGCGCGTCGATCCCGGCCAGGAGCCGGGCCAGGGTGGACTTGCCGGCACCCGACGGACCGACGACGGCCAGCCGCTCACCCGGCTGTACCTCCAGGTCGATGCCGTGCAGCACGTCCGGCCCACCGGAGTAGGAGAACCGCGCCCCGCGTACGACGACCCGTTCGCCGTGTGACGTGGCCGCCCGACCGGGTGGCTCCGGCGGGACCATGCCGACGCCGAGCACCCGGGCGTACGAGGCGAAACCGCGCTGCGCCTGCTCGGTCCACTGCAACAGCCGGTCCAACGGCTCGATCGCCTGTTGCAGGTAGAGCGCGGCGGCGACCACCGCGCCGAGGGTGACCAGGTCCCGGGAGAGCAGGTAGCCGCCGACGAGCAGGACCAGGGCGATCGGCAGCGGGTAGCTGGCCTCGACGACCGAGAAGAACACCGTACGCAGCGCCAGGGTCGCCCGCCGGGCCTGCCACAGCCGGGCGATCCGGTTGGTGCCGTGGCGGATCCGTTCGTCGGTCAGCCGCAGCGCCTCCACGGTGCGGGCGCCCTCGGCGGTGGTGGTGAGCGTCTCGGTCAACTCGGCCGCCGCCGCGCCCTCGGTGAGGTAGGCGGGACTGGCCCGGCGCAGGTACCAGCGGGTGGTCGCCACGATCGACGGGAGCCCGGCCAGCGCCGCCAGGCCGAGCAGCGGATGCAGCAGGAAGACCGCCCCGAACAGCAACGTCAACTGCACCGAGGCGATGACGATGGTGGGCACCACGTCCCGCACCGTCGTCCCGACCGTCGACACGTCGACCGAGCTGCGGGTGGCCAGGTCGCCGGAGCCGGCGCGCTCGACGACCGAGACCGGCAGGCCGAGGGTCCGGGAGACGAACTCCTCCCGCAGCTCGGCGACGGCCCGTTCGCCGAAGCGGTGGCCGGCGTACTGGGCGTAGCGGGAGAGGAGCGCGCTGACCAGGACGCACCCCGCGATGGCCAGCGCCAGCCGGTCCACTGTGGACACGTCCGCGCCCGCGGTGACCCGGTCGACGATGGTGCCCAGCAGCCACGGCGGGGCGAGCCCGGCGACGGCGGCCGCGCCGTGCAGCGCCAGCACGACACCGACCGTGCGGCGATGCCGGCTGATCATGTCGCGCAGGGCCCGACGTACGGTGCTCCGGTCGGCCACCGGCAGCCGGCTCACCGGTGGGCCGCCTCGGTGTCGGTGGGCTGGTCGAGATCCGCGCGGCCCCGGGCCACCAGGTGCCGGTAGTCGGCGTCGGAGTCGAGCAGGTCGGCGTGGCTGCCGGTGGCGGTGATCCGGCCGGCGCTCAGGTGTGCGACCAGGTCGGCCCGGCCGAGCAGCAGCGGCGAGGTGGCGATCACCACTGTCGTGCGCCCGGCCCGCGCCGCGCGCAGCCGTTCGGCGATCCGGGCCTCGGTGTGCGCGTCCACCGCCGACGTCGGGTCGACGAGGATCAGCACCTCCGGCTCGGCGAGGAGCGCCCGGGTCAGGCGGACCCGTTGGCGCTGACCGCCGGAGAGGGTCCGGGCTCGGGCATCCAGCGGGGTGTCCAGCCCGGCGGGCAGGGCGTCGACGATGTCGTCCGCCGAGGCGGTCCGCAGGGCCGCCCGGATCCGTTCGTCGTCGGCCCCGGGGCACAGCACGTCCCGCAGTGTCCCGGCGAAGAGGTACGAGTCGTGGTCGGCGACCATGATCCGGGAGCGGACCTCGTCCAGGGCGACAGCGGTCAACGGCACGTCACCCCAGGTGGTGTCGCTGACGGCGTACCGGCCGAGCCGGTCGGCAAGCGCCACGGCCGCCGCCGGGTCGTCGGCGGCCACCCCGGTGAGCCGGCCGGCGGGCACGGTCAGGCCGGTCTCCGGGTCGTGCAGGTCGGCGGGGCCGACCGGTGCGGCCAGGGCATCCGGCCGGCGTGCGTCGGGCACCGAGCCCGACCACCGACGACCCGGGCCACCGACGTCGTCCGCTGTCACGTTGAGCAGGTCGACGATCCGCCGGGCGGCGACCCGCCCCCGGATCATCTGGTGGCTGCCCTCCAGCAGGAACCAGACCGGCACGATCAGGGTCGCCACGTAGCCGTAGACGGCGACCAGCTCGCCGATCGTCACGGCACCGGTCACCGCCATCCGCGCCGTCAGCCACACCACCGCGGCCAGGAACAACCCGGGGATGGCGACGGTCGCCGCGTCGATCCAGCTGTTCACCGCGCCGACCCGGTAGCCCTCGGCGCGCAGGTCCTGGGATCTGGCCACGTACCGCCGGGCGAACAGGTCCCGGCCGCCCACCCCGGCGAGCACCCGCAGCCCCGCCACGATGTCCCCGGAGCGGGCGGTGAGCGCGCCCTGCTGCCGACGGTAGACCGACTCGGCCCGCTCCAGGCGGCGCAGCAGGGGCCCGACGACCAGGCCGACCGCCGGCACGCCCACCAGCACGCAGAGCGCCAGCAGCGGAGAGATCGACCAGAGCACCACGGCGATGATCCCGTACGCGACGACCGCGCCGACGCCCGGCCCGGTCAGCGTCAGCACCTGCGCGGTCCAGTCGATGTCGGAGCCGCCGATGGTGGACACCTCGCCCGCGCCGACCCGGCGCGGCAGCACCGCGCCGATCCGGGACAGGTGGCGCAGCAGCACCTCTGCCGAGCGTGCCTTGGCGTCCTCCCGGATGAAGGTCATCGTGCGGTGCCGCATGATGCCGAGGTAGGACAGGCCCACTCCGGCGACGACGATCGCCGCGATCCAGAACGCCAGGGCGCGGGCGTCCCCGGTGCGCAGCCCGTCGTCGACGGCGCGGTAGATCAGGTAGGGCCGGGCCGAGAGCCCGACCATCCAGGCCGTCCCGAACAAACTGCCGCGCAGCACCCGCCACGGTTGGCAACGGACCAGCCACCAGAGGTAGCGCATCGGACCCCGGGTGTCGGGAGTGCCAGGATCGGAATGCGGGATCTGCGGAGGCACCCGACCACGCTACCGAGCAGCTCCGCCGCCCGCCCGACCCGTTTCCGGTGAGGTGCGCCTCCGTTTCTGTCGCAAGGGGGAGGCAGAATCACGTTCGTGCTGGTGGCGGTGGTGTCCGACGAGCGGGGCGGGGGAGTGCTGTGCCCGCTGGCTGCCGACGGTCGACCGACCGGCCCGGCCGAGGTCGTCACCGATCTGGTCGCCGCGGTCGCCGCCCGCGAGGCCGCCGAGCACCCGAGGTGGGTCTGGTCCACCGCCACCTCGGTCTACCCGACGCTGCTGCGCGCCGGCGTCCGGGTCGACAGGTGTCACGACGTGGAGTTGACCGAGGCGTTGCTGCTCGGGCAGGCGGGCCGCTGGGGTGAGCCCCGCTCGCTGGCCGCGGCCTGGGCCCGGTTGACCGGCGCGCCGGTGCCGCCCGACCCGCCGCCGCGCGCCGCCGCGCCCCCCGGGCACGGCCAGGCCGCGCTCTTCGACACGCTGCCCGGCCCGTCGGGGCCGGGCATCGACGCACTGACCCGGGTGTACGCCGACCAGCTCGCCCGCATCGCCGCGACCGAGCACCCCGGCCGGTTCCGGTTGCTGGTGGCCGCCGAGTCGGCTGGCGCGCTGATCGCGGTGGAGATGGGTGCCGCCGGGTTGCCGTGGCGTGCCGACGTGCACGACGAGATCCTGCACGAGCTGCTCGGCGAGGCGTCCCCGGTCGGTGGCCCGCCACGGCGGCTCGCCGAGCTGGCCGCGCGGATCGCCGACGCGCTCGGCGTACGCGGCCTGCACACCGACTCCCCGGCGGAGCTGCTGAAGGCGTTCGCCCGGGTCGGGGTGGAGCTGCCCAACACCCGGGCCTGGGTGCTGCGCGGGGTGGACCATCCGGCGGTGCCGCTGGTGCTGGAATACAAGGAGCTCTACCGGATCTGGACGGCGCACGGCTGGGCGTGGCTCGATCAGTGGGTGCGGGGCGGCCGGTTCCAACCGGAGTACGTGCCGGCGGGTGTCGTCTCCGGCCGGTGGGCCACCCGGGGTGGTGGCGCGTTGCAGATCCCCAAGGTGATCCGCCGGGCGGTGGTGGCCGATCCGGGCTGGCGGTTGGTGGTCGCCGACGCCGGCCAGTTGGAGCCGCGGGTGCTGGCGGCGGTGTCCGGCGACGCGCGGCTGGCGGCGGCGGGCGGGGCCGGTGACCTCTATGCCGCGCTGGCGCGCGACTCGTTCGGCGGTGACCGGGCCAAGGCCAAGGTGGCCCTGCTCGGCGCGATGTACGGGCAGACCGGTGGTGCGGCGGTGCCCGCGCTGGCGGTGCTGAAGCGCAGCTACCCGACGGCGTTCGGTTACGTCGAGGCGGCGGCGCGCACCGGTGAGGCGGGTGGGCTGGTGCGGTCGTGGCTGGGGCGGACGTGTCCGCCCGGTTCGCTGGGGTTCGGTGATCCCGACGACGCGCCGTCCGACCCGGACGCGGCGGCTGATCCACGCGGTCCCCGGGCTCGTGCCGCGCGGTCCCGGGGGCGTTTCACACGCAACTTCGTCATCCAGGCGACCGCTGCCGAGTGGGCCTCCACGTTGCTGGCCACGCTGCGTACGGAGTTGGCGGGCACCGACGCGGAGCTGGTCTTCTTCCAGCATGACGAGGTGGTCGTGCATGCGCCCGCCGCGCAGGCGGAGGCGGTCGCCGAGGTCGTCACCCGGTGCGGCGAGCTGGCCTCGGCGCTGCTCTTCGGTGCGACGCCGGTCCGGTTTCCCCTTGATCTGTCCATCGTGGACTGCTACGCCGACGCGGCCTGACCCGCGCGGGCGTGGCAGCCCGGCCGCGGCAGTCGCCGCGCTCGTCGGCCTCGCCCCGGTCGTGCCGTACGCGCTCGCCGTGCGCGGCGGCGGCTGGGTGGCCCGACGGGTGCCCCGGTAGTGGGCGGCTCGACGGTAGCGCTGTCTGCGGAGGCGGGTTGACCGCTGCTCGGTGCTCGGCCTCGCCGGTCCGGCGGACCGCGTCGTCGTGATGGCGGAGCTGCCGGGCGTGTAACGGTTGTGCTATTTCTCCTTTTCGCCCCGCTACTCACGGCCGGCCGTCCTCGTTGCAGTGTCCGTAGGAGGGGGCGGATCGGTCGCGGTCGCTCCCATGCTTGAGGGGGCGCAGCTGAACGGGATCGCAGGAATGATCATCGCCGCGGGCGGGGGACGACGGATCGGTGGTCCCGAGGCGCTGCTGCGCCAGGGCGAGAAGCCGCTTGTCAACCAGATGATCGACACGATGACCGAGGCGGGCTGCGAGCGGATCGTGGTCGTGCTGGGTGCCGCCGCTGAACAGGTCCGGGAAACCGCCGACCTGGGCGGGGTCACAGTCGTGATCAACAAGGCGTGGGGCACCGGGGTCGGCTCGTCCATC
The DNA here is from genome assembly GCF_040639415.1 of Micromonospora sp. NPDC023888. Classification (NCBI taxonomy): domain Bacteria; kingdom Bacillati; phylum Actinomycetota; class Actinomycetes; order Micromonosporales; family Micromonosporaceae; genus Micromonospora; species Micromonospora sp. NPDC023888. Next base: position 82,686 of record NZ_JBEZZW010000005.1, read on the forward strand.
CGGGCCGGCCTGGCCGCCATGGACGACGAGGGGATCGAGGCGGTGGTGGTGGTGCCGGTCGACATGCCGGGACTGACCGCCGTCGCGGTCCGGCGGGTGGCCGCGTTGCCGTACCCCGATGTGTTGGTCTGCGCCACCTACGACGGGCTGCGCGGCTACCCGATGCTCTTCGGCCGCCGGCACTGGTCCGGCATCGCCACGCTGGCCAGCGCCGACGTGGGCGCCCGACCGTACCTGCTGGCGCACAAGGACCAGATCGTCGACATCGCCTGCGACTCGGTGGCCGACGGCAGTCGGGTCGACACCCCGGAGCTGATGGAGCTGTACGGGCTCACCGTCCCGCCCCAGCGCGTCGAGGTGTAGGCCGCCAACCGGCGGTGTCAGCGTGGACGGCGCGTGGTGGTGCGTGCCACGACCTGCCACTGGTGCCGCGTCGGGGCCGGGGTGGGAAGCCCGAGCGCTACGCGGGCGCAGTGGGCGCCCTGCTCGCGCAGGGACTGGGCCAGGGTGGTCAGTCCGGCGTCCGCGGCCGCGTCCGCGTCGTCCCAGCCGGTCAGGGTCAGGTCGTCGGGAATGCGCAGGCCGGCTCGTGTGGCGGCGCGCAGGGCCCCGAGGGCGAGTTCGTCGCTCATCGCGGCGATGGCGTCCGGCGGCTCGGCGCCCTGGAGCAGCTCAAGGGCGAAGGTCTCCCCTTCATTGCCGCGGTTGACGGGGCAGCTGGCCAGTCGCAACTGGCTGGCGGGATGGCCCGCGTGCGTCCAGGCGTCGCGGAAGCCCTCCCATCGGTGGCGGGTGACCGGGAACGTCACGTCGATCACGTCGTCGCCGGTGAGCAGTTGGCGGGTGCGGGCGCGATCGAGCGGAAAGCCGAGCACGAGCGGGCGGCGGGCTTCGGCGAACGCGGTCCGCCCGATCGCGGTGGCGGCGGCCCGGTCGTCGATACCGATCACCGGCATGCCCCGCCCGTGCGGGCCGGCGTGGACCACCGCGGGCAGGCCGGTGTCGGCGACGGCGTCCAGGACGGGATCGTCGTCGCTTGTGGTCCAGACGACGAACCCGTCCACGGCTGCCTGCGCGACGCGCTGGGCGTCGGTGGGCGCGCCGGTGATCGGCACCAGGGTGAGTCCGACGCCCTCGGTGGCGCACACGTCGGAGACCCCCGCGAGGAAACGCGCCGCCTGCGGGTCGTCGAAGGCGTAGCTCAACCGCTCGCCGAGCACGACGCCGAGGGTGCCGACCCGCCCGCGACGCAGCCCGCGGGCGGCCGGGTGTGGCCCGGGGTAGCCCAGCTTCCGCGCCGCCGCGCGCACCTTCGCCGCAGCCTCGGCGGAGACCCTCCCGGGCTGCGAGTAGGCGTAGGAAACCGTCATCGGCGAGACACCGGCGGCGGTCGCCACCTGCCGCAGAGTCGGCCGCTTGGGGTTGTCCGCGGGGCGGTTCATGGCACAGACTCTATCTGTGTATCGATACACAACGCGGCAGCGGCCGACCCCGTCACGGCGGCGGACCGAGACCGAGACGTTCATCCGGGACGCGCCGACCAGGCTCTCGTACGCCGTCCTGGCCTGCTGGACGTTCTGGCTGTACGCCTTCGGGCCGGCGCTGACCCTCCTGCGTGCGGAGCTGGGCTTCTCCTACACGCTGCTCGGCGTCTACGAGTTGTTGTGGGCGGCGGGCGCGGCGCTGTCCGCGGTGGGGTTTCTGTGGGCGGCTCGCCGCCTGTCCAGGGGTGCGCTGCTGTGGTGCTCGGCCCTCGCCACCGTGTGCGGTGCCGGTCTGTTCACAGTGGGCGGCAGCACAGCGCCCACCCTGCTCGGAGCCGTCGTGTTCGGTCTGGCCGGCACCACGATGCTCACCGTGGTCCAGGCGGTGCTCTCCGACCGGCACGGCGACCGGCGGGACCGGGCGTTGACCGAGGCCAACGTGGGCGCTGGCGCGTCGGCGGTGTTCGCCCCGCTGGTCCTCGGCGTGCTGGCAGCCAGCGCGGTGGGCTGGCGCGTCACGTTCGCGTTGCCGGCCGCCGTCCTCGTGCTGCTGTACCTGCGCTACCGCCGCCAACCGCTACCGGCGGCACCGCAACCCGCCGCCGCGAAGGAAGTCGGAGGGCTGCCGCTGGCCTGCTGGCTGTTCGCCGTGCTGACCGCGGTCAGTTCGGCGATCGAGTTCTGCCTGGTGTACTTCGGCCCTCAGTTGCTCATCCACGCCGGCATGTCCGCCGCCGCTGCCAGCACCGCGCTGAGCAGCAACTACCTCGGTATCCTGATCGGCCGCCTGCTCGGCGCGCGGCTCACCCGCCGCCCCGACCGCGCCGTCGCGCTGCTGTACGCCTCACTGGCGGTCACCGGCCCCAGCTTCGTGCTGTTCTGGCTGACCGACCAGCCGGTCCTCGCCGTCCTCGGGCTGTTCCTGTGCGGGGTGGGCATCGCCAACCTCTATCCGCTCGCGCTCGCGCTCACCCTCGGCGCGGCCGGCGGGCAGGAGGACCGGGCGAACGCCCGCTCGCAACTGATCCTCGGCGTGGTCGCCGGCGTGTCTCCCTTCCTGCTCGGCGGCCTGGCGGACCGGTACGGGCTGGTCACCGCCTTCGCCCTTGAGCCGGTGCTGATCGGCGCCTGCCTGCTGCTGCTGTGGGGCGGGCTCCGTGCCCGCCGCGCCAGCACGTGAGCCAGCCGATGCGCCGGCGTACGGCGTCTCGCCCGTGCGGGCGATTTCGGCATTAGATCACCTTTTGGGTGATTCTGCGGGCCGCGCGTCCCCGCCGGCGAGACGGCTCGTTACCGGTTCGTGACCTTTGGTGAGACAGTGCGAATGAGAGCGCGTACCGGGGCGGGCACCCGACGCCTGCTCCTGCCCGTGGTGGCAGGGGCGACAGTCGCCATGGTGGCGCTGCTGGCGACCACCTCCGACGCTCAGCCCCGACAACCGCTCGATCCGGTGGCCGGCACGCAGGGCTTCCTGGTCGTGACCGCCGGAGACGCGCGGCTGCTCGGTGCCGAGAACGAGGGGACCGTGGCAGTCGGGGGCAACCTCAGCTTCGGCAACTATCAGGTCGCCACGAACAACGCCGGGTCTTTCGTGGTGCCGCCGGACGCTGCTCCGACGGCCCTCCTGGTGGGCGGCCGGGTCGACTTCGCCGCCAGCGTCCCCGGGTCGCGGCTACAGGTGTTGCAGAACGGCTACGTGAAGATCGGCGACCTGACCGGAACGTTTGTCCGCGACACCGACAACAACGCCGCAGCGGTCAACACCAGGGTCCTGCCGGCCGACAACTACGAGGCGACACCGCGGGTCGAGCTCGTGACCCGGCAACCTGTGGCGAGTGTCGGGCCCTCCTCGCCGCTTGATTTTGTCAGCGCGTTCGAGGGTTTCCGCGCGACCGCCACCAGTCTGTCCACCTGTCAGGGGAACGTTGTGCTGACCACCCCGGAGGGTGCGCCGTTGCCCCGGCCCGTTCCCCCGGGCAGCAACGCGGTGGTCAACCTCGCCCCGGGTGTCACGAACGTGCTGAATCTGTCGGCCAGCGACCTCGCCAACATCTCGGTGCTCACCTTTGCCGACCAGCCCAGTGCCGACACGCCACTGCTTGTCAACGTGGACACCAGCGACGTCGCTGACGCGTTCGTCTGGCGGGTGCCGAACTTCGCCGGAATCGGCGGAGAACAGGCCAGATCTATCCTGTTCAACTTCTCGACTGCCACCTCGATCACGCTCACCGACGACAGCGCGACGCTGGAGGGCACGATCTACGCGCCCAACGCCGCCCTGAATGCCGCGACGAACAGCAACATCGAGGGAAGCGTCATCAGCCGGACGCTGACGCACGACGGCGGGGAGATCCACGATTTCCCGTTCTCGACGCTGCTGAACTGCTCCCAACCGACGCCGACGCCAACATCGACGACACCGACACCCACACCGACGGGGCCGACACCGACACCGACGGGGCCGACGCCGACACCAACCGGGCCGACACCGACACCTACCGGGCCGACCTCCGCACCGACGACCCAGCCGCCGGTGAGCCCGACGGGTTACCCGACCAAGCACCCGTTGCCGGTCACCGGCACCTCGTCCTGGTCGATGCTCGGGATAGGGACCGCCGGAATCGGCCTCGGCGTGGGCCTGCTACTGCTGGCCCGGCTGAGACTGCGACGTAACGAAAACTGACAGCAGCGATGGTGGGCCCAGGGCAAGGTCCTGGGCCCACCATCAACGTGCGGTCGAGTCAGTCCTGCGCCGAGTCCAGCTTTCCGGTCTCGGCGAGCCGCTGGTACCAGTGGGCGCTGTCCTTCCAGGTACGGACCTGGGTGTCGTAGTCGACCCGGATGATCCCGAAGCGGCGGTCGTAGCCGTAACCCCACTCGAAGTTGTCAAGCAGCGACCAGACGAAGTAGCCGCGCACGTCGGCGCCCTGCGCGCGGGCGTCGGCCATCGCGCCGATGTGCCGACGCAGGTAGTCGATCCGCCGGTCGTCGTGGATCCGCCCGTCGGCCGACACCACGTCGTCGAACGCCGCGCCGTTCTCGGTGATCATCATGGGCTGGCTGGGGTACTCGCGGTGCAGGCGTAGCAGCAGCTCCGTCAGGGCCGGCGGGTCGATGTTCCACCCCATCGCCGTGTACGGGCCGGGCTGCGGCAGGAAGTCGACGTTGTCGGCGGCGACCCACGGCGTCGAGGTCGAGGCACCGTGCCCGTCGGCGTCGGACCGGGCCGACACACCGTCCCAGGCCCGGACCAGGGTGCTCGAGTAGTAGTTGACCCCGAGCACGTCCAGCGGTACCGCGATCAGCTTCTCGTCACCCGCCCGGACGAACGACCAGTCGGTGACGGATGCGGTGTCGGCGAGCAGATCGGCCGGGTACTCCCCGTCCAGCATCGGGCCGAGGAACGCGCGGTTCGCCAACGCGTCGATCCGCCGCACCGCGTCCCGGTCCGCCTCCGAGTCCGACGCGCCCCGGATGACGTGCAGGTTCAACGTCACCGACAGCTCGGCGGCCGGAGCCAGCTCCCGGACCACCCGACCGGCCAGCCCGTGCGCGAGGTTGAGGTGGTGCACCGCGGCCAGCGCCGCCGCCGGCTCGGTACGACCCGGAGCATGCACACCGGAGGCGTAGCCCAGGTACGCCGAGCACCACGGCTCGTTGAGCGTCGTCCAGGTGTGCACCCGGTCGCCAAGCGCGCCGACGATGCCTGCCGCGTACTCCTGGAAGCGCAGCGCGGTCTCCCGCGCCGCCCAGCCACCGGCGTCCTCCAGCTCCTGCGGCAGGTCCCAGTGGTACATCGTCGCCACCGGGCGGATGCCCCGCTCCAGCAGACCGTCCACCAACCGCGAGTAGAAGTCGATGCCGGCCTGGTTGAAGCGGCCCGAGCCGCCCGGCTGCACCCGCGGCCAGGAGATCGAGAAACGGTACGCGCTGAGCCCCAGATCGGCGATGTGCCCGAGGTCGTCGGCCCACCGGTGGTAGTGGTCGGCGGCCACGTCGCCGGTGTCGCCGTTCAACGTCCGACCCGGTGTGTGGCTGTAGGTGTCCCAGATGGACGGTCCGCGACCGTCCTCCGTGACCGCACCCTCGATCTGGTACGCCGCCGTCGCCGACCCCCAGACGAAGCTCTCCGGGAAGTGGTGTCGCGTCATCGTTCCGTCCCCTGGATCTCGCAGCTGTAGCCCGTCGAGGCGCCGGCAACCAGTTCGACACTGGCCGTCGCCGCCTCGTAGCGCACGTCGAACTCGGCGCCCGGCCCGTCCCCGGGTGACGGTACCCGTACCCGGGTCCGCTGCCCCTCCGCCGGTGCGTACAACCGCAGCCGCACATCGTCGGCCCACTCGTAGTCCGGTCGGTCGGTGCGGGAGCCGAACGGGATGACCGCGCCGGGCCGGGCCAACACCGGCAGGCTGTCGACCGCGTGCTTCTCGGTCACCCACGCCGGGCCGGTGACCTGAGCGCCGCTGACCAGGTGCGTCCAGGTGCCGGCGGGCACGTAGTAGGTGACGGTGCCGTCGGCGCTGAACACCGGCGCGACAAGCACGTCCGGGCCGAGCATGTACTGCCGGTCCAGGTGTGCCGTGGCCGGATCGTGCGGGAACTCCAGGAACATCGGGCGCATCACCGGCGTACCGTCGCGGTGCGCCTCCTGCGCGGCGGCCGCCAGGTACGGCATCAGGCCGAGCTTGAGCCGGGTGAAGTGCCGCAGCACGTCGACGGCCTCGTCGTCGAACGCCCACGGCACCCGGTACGACCCCGAGCCGTGCAGCCGGGAGTGCGAGGAGAGCAACCCGAAGGCGACCCACCGCTTGAACACCGCCGGATCGGGGGTGCCCTCGAAGCCGCCGATGTCGTGGCTCCAGTAGCCGAAGCCGGACGCGGCCAGGGACAACCCGCCGCGCAGTGACTCGGCCATCGCGACGAACGTCGACTCGCAGTCGCCACCCCAGTGCACGGGGAACTGCTGCCCGCCGGTGGTGGCCGAGCGGGCGAACAGCACCGCCTCGCCCTCGCCGCGTTCGGTCTCCAGCAGCTCGAAGACCGCCTTGTTGTAGAGGTAGGAGTAGTAGTTGTGCATCCGCTGCGGGTCCGAGCCGTCGTGCCACACCACGTCGGTCGGGATGCGCTCGCCGAAGTCGGTCTTGAAGCAGTCGACGCCCATGTCGAGCAGGGCCTTGAGCTTGCCGGTGAACCAGCGCACCGCGTCCGGGTTGGTGAAGTCGACGAGCGCCATGCCGGCCTGCCACTTGTCCCACTGCCAGACCGACCCGTCCGGGTTGCGGACCAGGTAGCCGGCCTCGCGGCCCTCCTCGAAGAGGTACGACCGCTGCGCGATGTACGGGTTGATCCAGACGCACACCTTCAGGTCACGCTCGTGCAGCCGGCGCAGCATGCCCTCCGGGTCCGGGAAGGTCGCCGGGTCCCAGACGAAGTCGACCCAGTGGAACTGGCGCATCCAGAAGCAGTCGAAGTGGAACACCGACAGCGGCAGCCCGCGCTCGGCCATCCCGTCGACGAACTCGGTCACCGTCTTCTCGTCGTACGAGGTGGTGAACGACGTGGACAGCCACAGCCCGTACGACCAGGCGGGGACCCGGGCCGGGCGGCCGGTGAGCGCGGTGTAGCGGCGCAGCACGTCCTTCGGTGTGGGCCCGTCGATGACGTAGTAGGTCAGTGACTGCCCCTCGACGCTGAACTGGGTCTGCGCGACCACCTCGGAGCCGACCTCGAACGACACGTGCTCCGGGTGGTCCACGAACACCCCGTAGCCGGCGCTGCTGAGATAGAACGGCACGTTCTTGTACGCCTGCTCGCTGGCGGTGCCCCCGTCGGCGTTCCAGATGTCGACGGTCTGCCCGTTCTTCACGAACGGGCCGAAGCGCTCACCCAACCCGTACACCGTCTCACCGACACCGAGGGCGAGCCGCTCGTGCACGTGGCGGCGGCCCTCGGCGTCGGTGACGACGCCGACGCTGCGGGCGGTGGACGCGGTGACCACCCGGTCGCCGTGCAGGAACTCGACCCGCCACCCGTCGACGAGCGCGACCCGCGCGGTCAGCTCACCGGTGGTCAGCGTCGCGCTGAGCCCGGTGACGTCGACGACGACCGGGTGCGACTCGTCGGTGCTCAGCCCGAAGTGCGGCTCGCGGGGCAGCCCACCGGTGTGGTGGGCGATCGTCACCCCGACGACGCCCGGGGCGGGGGAGAAGAACCGGACGGTGACCAGGGGCCGGTTCAGGGTGTCACCGCGACCGGTGATCTGACCGGTCGGCGCGAAGACGGTGAAGCCGCGCTCGTCCGGCTCGACCGACTCCACGACGCCGGGGCGTAGGACGCTGACACCGGGGCGCAGTTGCCAGTACCCGTCGGTGAACTTCACTTCTCGGCTCCTGCCGTGATGCCGCGCGCCAGGGTGCGCTGGAAGATGAGGAAGAAGAGGATGGCCGGCACCAGGCTGATCAGGGCGCCGGCGTTCGTGGTCGGAGCGTCCATCAGCCGGTCACCCTGAAGCGACGCGAGCGCCACCGGGATGGTCTGCGTCTGGTTGTCGATCAGCATGACCAGCGGGATGAGGAACTCGTTCCACGTCCAGATGAAGAAGAAGATGAGCAGCACGGAGAGGGTGGGGCGCAGGTTGGGGAAGACCACCCGCCACAGCACCGTCCACTTGCCGGCGCCGTCCAGCGCCGCCGCCTCCAGCAGCGAGCGGGGGAACGTGCCGAGCACCGAGGCGAGCAGGTAGGTGCCGAACGCGCTCTGGATCACCGTGAAGATGATGATCACCGCGAGTCTGGTGTTGTAGAGCCCGACCTCCTTGGCCGCGTAGTACAGCGGGTAGATCAACGCCTCCTGCGGCAGCATGTTGGCGAGCAGGAACAACCCGACGATCCAGAGCCGGCCACGGACCCGGCCGATGCCCAGGGCGTACGCGTTGAGCAGTGACACGGCGACGCCGAGCACGGCCACCGAGCCGGCGATGAGCGCCGAGTTCCAGAGCTTGAGCGGGAAGTTCACAGTGGTCCAGTACGTGCGCAGACCCTTGGTGTAGAACTCGCTCGGCCAGCTCAGTGGGCCACCCGACGAGTAGTCACCGGGCGACTTGAACGCGTTGAGCAGCATGAACGCGAACGGCACGAGCATGACCAGCGCGCCGAGGACGACCAGGGCGAGCACCACCCAGCGGCTGACGCCGCGGTGGTGTCGATCGGGTACCTGCCGGCGCGGCGCGACCGGCGCAGGGCTCGGTGTCAGTGTGACGGCCATGTCAGATCCCCCGGTCCCGGCGCTCGCTGCGCGCCTGCATCCAGATGAAGACCACGGCCACCAGAACGATGATCAGTGTCAACACCGTGGAGATCGCGGAGCCGTAGCCGACCTGCAACTTCTTGAAGAACGTGTAGTACGCGAAGTAGGACGGCACGTTCGTGGCATTGTCCGGGCCGCCCCGGGTCAGGGCGAAGATCGGCCCGAACACCTTCAGCGCGGCGATGGTGCAGGTCAGTGCCACCACGAAGGTCTCCGGCCGGATCTGCGGGAGGGTGATCGCACGGAACCGGTGCAGCCAGTTCGCGCCGTCGACCTCGGCCGCCTCGTACAACTCGGGGTCGACCCGTTGCAGCGCCGCCATGAAGACGACCACCGGGTAGCCGATCTGCACCCAGATCATCACCGCCATCACGGCCGGCAGGGCGGTGCCCGGGTCGCCGAGCCAGTCGTGGCGTAGCGCGCCGAGTCCGACCGCGTCGAGCAGGCTGTTGAACGCCCCGTCGGGGCGCAGGATCCAGCCCCAGACGATGCCGGCCACCACGACGGGCAGCACCTGCGGGAGGTAGAACGCGGCCCGCAGCGCGGCGGCGGTGCGCGGCTTGAACCGGCGACCGATGACGTCGAAGAGCACCGCGGCGAGCAGCAGCCCGAGCAGTGTGGGCACCACCACCATCGCGACGATCATCCAGACGGTGTTGCGGAACGACGCCCAGAACACGTCGTCCTGCAACAACTGCTGGTAGTTGTCCAGGCCGACCCACCGGGGGTCGCCGATGCCCGACCACTTGGTGAGCGACAGGTAGAGGGTGCCGATCAGCGGCGCGCCGATGACCAGGACGAAGAGCACCGCTCCGGGGAGCAGGTAGAGCCAGTACGCCGCATCGCGGCCGCGGCGTCTGCGGCTGGGCGGGGGCGGGGTGGGCGTCGCGGCCGGCGGTGTGGCGGCGACGGTCTCGGAGACTGCCATGGAAGATCCTTCCCGGCGGGGCGGGCGGGCGCGCCGGTCGTGCCGGTCGCGCCCGCCGCTCGCCGTGTCACTTGCTGGTGATCTCCTTGACGCCATCGGCGTACGGCTTGGCGATCGTGTCGAGGACCTGGTCGGGAGTCTTCGACCCGTTGATCAGGGCCTGGAAGCCGGAGACCAGCACGTCGTAGAAACCGGGGACCGGCCAGTCCGGGTAGAAGGCGAGCCCGTCGGACTTGCTGACCGTGTTGAAGTCCTCGATCAGCTTGCGGTCCTTCGGGTCGGCGATCTTCGACGCGTCGGCGGCGACCGGGACACCACCGTTGTTGCCGATCAGGTCCTGGATCTCCGGACGCAGGGTGATGTCGATGAAGTCGTACGCCAGGCTCTTGGCCTTGCTGTTCTCCGGGACCACCCACAGGTTGCCGGAGGAGCCGGCCTGCAGGGTGTTGCCGGGGAAGAGGAAGGTGTCCCAGTTGGCCTTCATCTCGGTCTTGAACCGGCCGTACCACCAGCTACCCGAGACGATCATCGGAACCTTGCCGCCGATGAAGGCGGTGCCCATGTCCTCGGCCTTGAGACTTGCCGAGTTCTTGGCGACGTAGCCCTTGCGCACCCACTCGGCGAAGGTGTCCGCGCCGTACTTGAGCGGGTCGGCCTTGAAGTCGACCGGGTTCTTGTAGAGCTGGTAGTTGTCGACGAACTGCCGGTCGCCCTTGGACAGGGCGAGCTGGTAGAAGAGCTGCCCGGCCGGGTACTCGGCGCCGGCCATGCCCAGCGGGGTGACGCCCTTGCCGACGAAGGTGTCCATCGCGGCGGTCATCTCGGCCATGCTGGTCGGCACCTTGACGCCGTTGCGCTGGAACAGGTCCTTGTTGTAGTAGACAGTGACGTACTCGCCGTAGTTCGGCACGCCGAACCACTTGCCCGAGCCCATCACACCCTTGTCGCTGTACCGGGCGGTGGTCTGCAGGCTGGGGCTGAGCTTGCCGGCCCAGCCCCGCTTGTCGGCCTCGGCGCTCAGGTCGGAGAGCAGGCCCTGGGTGGAGAGCAGGCCGGCGGTCGCGTTGCCCTTGTTGTACTCCATGATGTCCGGGCCTTCGGACGAGTTGATGATCATGCCGGCGTTCTGCTGGATCTGCTCGAACGCCTTACGCTCGAAGCGCACCTCGACGCCCGGGTGCTCGGTCTTGAAGATCTCGATGGCCCGGTTCCAGCCGACCCCCATGGCGCTGTTCTCGCTCTCGTAGTGCCAGAGCTTGAGGGTCTTGGCGTCGCTGTCGTCCCCGTTGTCGCCACCGCCGCAGGCGGCCACGGTGGTCGTCGCGGTCGCCGCCAGGGCGAGCGCGGCGACGATCCGGCGGAATCGCTGCATTACTATCCTCCTCGTTGAGTATCTAGCGGTACTGCATCGGGCCCGTCGTCGCGTTGCCGCGCGGCGGCGGGCCGTTTCTACTTGTCAGCCCCCATGAGTTGGCGGCTTCGTGGCGCGGCTGTCGAGCCCCGGATCTCCAGCGAGCACGGCAGTAGTTGCTGGTGGAGCCGGCTGCCGTCGCCGTCCAGGTGGCGCACCAGCGCCTCGATCGCCATCCGGCCCAGTGCCGAACCGGGTGACGTCATCGCGGTGAGCGCCGGGGTCGCCAGCTCGGCGACCTGCGGCGAGGTGACCATCGAGACGACGGAGACGTCGTCGGGCACCGACAACCCGCGGCCGGTCAGCTCGCCGAGAATGCCGAAGATCGCGGTCTCGTTCATGGCCAGCACGGCGGTCAGCTCCGGGGCCTGGGCGAACGCGTCGGCCAGGGCCGCGCGACCGCCGGCGGCGCTGTCCTCGGCCGCGATCATCAGCGGGTCGAGACCGTGTCCGGTCATCGCCGCGACGAAGGCGTCCCGGGTACGCAGCGCGGGCCCGTAACCGCTGGTCAGCGTCGCGGCCGAGTGGTTGACGTAGACGATCCGCCGGTGCCCGAGGCCGACCAGGTGCGCGACGGCCTCCCGGACGGTCTGGTCGAAGTCGATGTCGACGTAGGAGAGCGCGCTGGTGTCGCCGGTCCGACCGATCAGGACCAGCGGTACGCCGGCCTCCTGGAGCACGGTGACGCGCTCGTCGGCGAGCTGGACCTCCATCAGCACGACGCCGTCGAGCATCCGCTGGGTGGCCAGCCGACGCAGGTCGTCGAGATCGCCACCGCCGACCGGTGAGAGCACCAGGTGGTAGCCGGCGGCGCTGGCCGCCGAGGCGGCACCGGTGACGAAGGCGGTTTCGGTGGCGCCCAGGCCGCGCTCGTCCATCGGCATCAGCAGGCCGAGGATCCGGCTGCGCCGGCTGGCCAGGCCACGGGCCATCGCGTTGGGCTGGTAGTCGAGCTCGGCCATCGCGGCGAGCACCTTGTCCCGGGTGGCCTGGGAGATCGGCCGAGCGCCGGTGAGCACGTACGAGACGGTGCTGACCGAGACCTGCGCGAGGCGGGCGACGTCGTGCATGGTAGCCACGCGTACCTCCTCTGGCCGGGGGTGGGATCGCTCCCGCCTGGTCGTCGAAACGCTTCGACGAAGCGGTTCGACAGGACGCTAGGCCACCTGTTACGGCGACGTCAATAGCCGATGTCGAAAAGACTTCAGCGGTCACGCGACGCCCGCGCCCGTCCCTCCCACAGGCCGAGCGCTGCCGCTGGTGCGTCCCGGAGAGGCGCGCAGCTTCCCTGATGTTGCTGCCTCCGGCGCGCGGGAGGCAGCAACTACCCGGTAGTTGCGCGGATCTTGCTCAGTGATGTCGGGTCAGGCCAGGTCGAACAGTGCGGCGGCGTTGTGCCAGCAGACCGCGCGTAGCCAGTCGTCGCCCAGCTCCAGCCGGGCCAACCCGGTGAGTTGGTCGGCGTACGGGTAGGGAATGTTGGGGAAGTCGCTGCCCAGCAGCACCTTGCCGGACAATCCCAGCTCACGCAGCCGGGGCAGTTCGTCGTCGGGGAAGGGGACGAACTGCTCGAAGAAGGGCGTGAAGGCCATCGTGGTGTCCAGCCGGACCCGCTCGTACGCCTCCGCGAGATCCATGAACGCCAGATAGTCCGGGGCGCCGAGGTGCGCCACCACCGCGGGCAGCCGAGGATGGCGGGCCAGCAGCTCGCCGAACTGCTCCGGGCCGGTGTGCGCGGTGCCCACGGGTGCGTGGCCGGCGTGCACCACCACCGGCACACCCGCGTCGGACAGCATCCCCCACACCTGGTCCAGCGCCGGATCCGTCGGCGCGAAGCCGCCGACCTGGACGTGCACCTTGAACACCCGGGCCCCGTCGGCAAGCGCCGCCTCGACGTACGCGGGCGCGTCCGGTTCCGGGAAGAAGGTGGCCGAGGGCAGGCAGCCCGGGGTGACCCGGGCGAAGTCAAGCGACCACCGGTTCAGGTCCGCGGCCATGCCCGGCCGATGGGCGTACGCCAGGGCGCTGAACGCCCGCACGCCGAGACGGTGCAGGTACGCGACCCGCTCGGCGTCGCTCCACCGGTACCGGATCGGCCACTCGGTGCCGACCAGCGGGCCGGCCGCGTCGAAGTACGCCCAGATCCGGCGCAGCAGGCGCGGCGGTAGGAAGTGCACGTGCACGTCGGCCAGCCCGGGCAGCCCCAGCCCGCGCCAGAACTCCGGCACCCACGCGTCGGCGGCTGGCGGCGGCGGCTCCGGCACCGGGTCGGTCATATCTCGATGTCGAACCGGCTCAGCACCGAGGGCGCGATCAGGCCGACCGTGGCGAGCGCCGACACGACGGTCAGTGCGATGCGCATCCCGACCACCTCGGCCTTGCTGCCGACCCGCAGGGCGATGCTGTTCGGTAGGCCGATCATCATCCACATCCGCCGCTTGATCGGGATCGGCCAGAGGATCGGCACGCCCGCTCTGGTGATCATGTCGCCGAGGATGTGCACGAAGCAGCCCACGCCCAGGGCCGTGCCGATGAGCGGATAGCCGCGACCACCCGGCAGGTTGGCGAAGGTGAACCAGGCGGCCCCGGCCGACGCGAGGGTGATGATCACCCATCCGGCGCGTTCGGCCCACTCGTCGAACAGCCCGCGCAGCGCCAGGCCGAACATGAAGAACAGGATGGTGATGACCGCCCACTTGCCGTACGCCGCGCAGAGCGCGGTGGTGCCCCAGCCGACCAGCAGGGTGAACGGCAGCGTGTGGGTCAGCGTCCGGTGCCCGTTGTTGCGACGCGGGTCCTTGCTGAGCTTCGTGGCGTAGTAGACCCCGAGCGAGATCTTCTCCATCACCTCGGCGGCGAAGAGCGAGAAGACGCCGAAGGTGCGCGCCACAGTGGCTCCACCCTGGTTCTTGGTCACCTTGCCCGACATGTCGAGGTCGGGAAAGAGCGCGCCACCGGCGCACACCGCGGTGCCCACCGCCAACGCCAGCGGCGACTGGTGATAGTCGGCGAACTGGTCCAGTGCCCAGGACCCGGCCAACCACGCCGCCGCGCCGGACAGCGCGTGTTGCGGTCCCATCATCTCGGCTCACCCTCCCCAGGGATCTTGAGCGCCCAAAACTACGCCACTGTAGTAAGCGTCGGCGCCGCAGGGGCATCACCCGGAAGGTCCACATCGGACCGGGTCACATCGCGGGGGTGAAGCTCTGCCGGATCATCGGCAAGTATGCCGCGTTGACCTGCCAGTCGAACTCTTTTGTCAACCACGAGACGGTGTAGGAACGTTCGGCCGAGGTGTTGGCCAGCAACCGGAAACTGTGCAACTGGTCGCCGGCGGCGTTCTCCCAGCCGCACTCCCAGACCGCGCCGCCCTCGAAGATGTCCATCGCGGAGATGTCCACCCGGCGGTAGCCGTTCAGTAGCGCGTCGCCGGTGGTGAGCCGGGCCTCCTCGGCCTTCCAGTACGCCACCGGGTCGGCCCGCGCCGGCCCTGCCTCGACGCTGAGCACCCGGGCGCCGTCCTGTTCCCGGAAGCAGGTCACCGCCCCCTCGGTCCAGCGCGCCCAGCCCACCGGCACGGCAATCCGAAACCCGGTCGGGTCGTCGTGCCAGGTCCAGCCCTCGCGCAGTCGGTACGGCGCGTCCGCCGGAGGCGACATCGAGGCGACCGGAGTGGACGTCGGTGGTGGTGGCGGTGGCGCCGCGCAGGCGAACGCGGCCGGCCGGGCGGTCGGCGCGCCGCCTCCCGACCCCGACGGTGGTGTCCGCTCGGAGGTGCGGTCGACAAGTGCCAGCGTCACACCCCCGGCGACGAGCAGGGCGATGGCCGCTGCGCCCACAACGATCAGACGCCGCCTGCCGGGTCGGGTACCCGGCGGGGGAGCCGGTGCGGGCGAATCGCCGGACGCTACGTGCGGGTCGACCGGCTCGGGCAGGATGGCCCGGCTCGCGCTGCGTACCGCGGCCACCGCCGAGGACGGCGTCGGCCCGACCGGCTGCTCGGGGGCCGCCGCGGCGCTGCGCAGCAGTGGCTCCACCTCGGTGGCGGTCAACCGCCGCCAGGGGTCGCGTTGCAGCAGGCCGGTGAGCGCGGGGCGCAACGGGCCGGCGCGGCGCATCGGATCCGGTGGGTCGGTGGCGAGCGCGCTGAGGGTCGCCATCGCGCTGGACCGGGCGTACGGGGACTGCCCCTCGACCGTCGCGTAGAGCGTCGCGCCGAGCGACCACAGGTCGGTACGCGGATCAGACAGCCCTTCGCGGGCCCGCTCCGGCGCGACGAACTGCGGCGAGCCGAGCACCGTGCCCGGCCCGGTCATCGCACCCTCTCCACCGTCGAAGGTGGCCAGCCCGAAGTCGGTGAGCACCACCCGCCCGTCGTCGGCGACAAGCACGTTGTGCGGTTTCACATCACGGTGCAGCACCCCGGCGGCGTGCGCGGCCCGCAGTGCGGCAAGCACCGCCAGCCCGATCTGGGCGGTGCGCTGCGGGCTCAGGGGCCCCTCGGTGCTGATGATCTGCTGCACCGACCGGGACGGCACGTACTCCATCACGATCCACGGGCTCTCCCGGTCGTGCACGACGTCGTAGATGCGCACCACGTTCGGGTGGTTGAGCCGGGCAGCGGTGCGTGCCTCGCGCAGCGTCCGCAGCCGTGACTCCTCGCGTTCGGCCTCGGTCAGCCAGGACGGCGGCACGACCTCCTTCACCGCGACGTCGCGGTGCAGCATCTCGTCGCGAGCAAGCCACACCCGACCCATCCCGCCGGTGCCGACCAGGTCGAGCAGCCGGTACCGACCCGCGATCAGCATCTGATGCACGGTCGCTCCCCCTTGGTCACCCCGTGTTACACGATAACCACAGGTGCCCGCCTTCTCATCCGCTGAGCGGCCTCGATCCACGCCGGACGGTGGTCCGGATCATGGCCGTACGGTGCAGGTCAGCGGGGTGGTCGGAAACTCTTTCGCACCACTGCCCAGTCGGCGTCGGCCGCCGCCCAGTCCTCGTCGGCGGTGATCCAACCCAACGTCCAGGGGTCGGCGCCGGCGACGAGTTGCCGAGCGTGCAGCAGTGGCCCGTCCGGTGCCCGCCAGCGGCACTCCCACTCCGCGCCGCCGTCGCTCGCGGCGAGTCGGATCTCGTCGTACTCCGGCAGTGCCCCGGCCCCGGCCGCCGCGTCGCGGACCGCCCGCAGCCCGACCAACGGATCGGCGGCACCGCCCGTGGCGACGCTGAACGCCCGGCCGGTCGCCGGGTCCTGGAAACAGGCCACCACCCCGTCGCGGAAGTAGTGCCAGGTCGCCGGCACGGAAACCCGGAAGCCGGCGGTGTCGGCGTGCCAGACCCAGCCGGACGGCGGCCGGAACCGTTCGCCGGGGCCCGGCGCGCGGGCCGGCACCGGCGCGCCGCCGACGTCCGGGCGGACGCAGGCGAACGGTGGTGGGGCCACACCGGGCCCGCCGGGTGGCGGTCGGTGACGGTCGGGGCCGGGACCGTGCGGCCCGTCCCGGCCGCCGCCGTCGGGTGGGGCGTACGGCGGTGGGGTGGAGGGTCGGGCGACGGTGTCGGTGGGCTGGTCAGCGGTGACCGCCAGCGCGGTGCCGACGCCGGCCGCCACGGCCACCAGTAGTGACACGGCGACCAGCGTGGCCCGCCGCGTCGTGCGCCGTCCCTTCGCTCCGGGGAGCACCGCAACCGCATCTCCCGCTCCGGCGGCCTGACCGGGCTGGGGTAACGGAATGGTGGGCTCCTGGCCGGCGGGCTCGTCGGTCGCTGCGGACGATTCGCCAGTCGCCGGGTCTCGCCGGACCGCCGACCCCGACGACGCCGCCGAACCCGACGCCGGGGGCGCGTCGGTGTGGCCGGTCGCGGCCCTGAGTAGCAACCGGCGGGCCGCGTCGTGGTCGAGGCGGTCGCGCGGGTCGCGGCGCAGCAACCCCGCGAGTACCGGCGCGAGCGCCCCGGCGTGCGGGGCCGGGTCCGGCGGTCCGGCGGCAAGTGCGCTCAGGGTGGCCATCGCGGTGCTGCGGGCGTACGGGGAGCGGCCCTCCACGGCGGCGTGCAGGGTCGCCCCGAGGGACCACAGGTCGGCGGCGACCGTGGACGCCCCCTCGGCCGCGCGCTCCGGGGCGACGTACTGCGGGGAGCCGAAGACCATGCCGGGGCGGGTCGTCACGCCGTCGCCGCCGTCGAAGGTGGCCAGCCCGAAGTCGGCGAGCATCACCCGCCCGTCGTGCGCCACCAGCACGTTCTGGGGCTTGATGTCGCGGTGCAGCACCCCGGCGGTGTGCGCGGCGTGCAGCGCGTCGAGGACGGCGAGGCCGATCCGGGCGGCGTGGGACGGCTCCAGTGGCCCTTCGGCGTCCACCACGTCCTGCAACGTGCGGGACGGGACGTACTCCATCACGATCCACGGGCTGCCGTCGACCGGGATGACGTCGTAGAGCCGGACCACTGCGGGGTGGTTGAGCCGGGCCGCGGCGCGCGCCTCCCGCAGGGTGCGCGAGCGCAGTTCGGCCCGGTCGTGGTCGGCCAGCCACGTCGGCGGCACGATCTCCTTGACCGCGACGTCGCGGTGCAGCATCTCGTCGCGGGCCAGCCACACCCGGCCCATGCCCCCGCGCCCCAGCAGGTCGAGCAGCCGGTACCGACCGGCGATCAGCACCTACGCACGCTCCTCCTCAGCCGCTGTCCGGGCTACACCCTAACCAGCGGATCGGGAGTCACCTATCGATAGTCCGACTCGGCTCAGCAGGCGGCGTGGTCGACGCGTGCCAGCAGATTGCCCTCCGGGATGGCGATCCGGGCACGTCCACCAGCCAGTCCGGCGGAGGCGCGCCGGGCCTGGAGCGGGTCGTGCTCCCGGCGGGCCGCGGCGTAGCTGGCGGCCGTGCGGGCGGCGATCGTGGTCCACCCGTACTGTTCGCCGACCATGGTGCGGGCCCGGCGCGCCACCCGACGCGCGAAGACCTCGTCGTCGAGCAGTTGACCGACCGCGCCGGCGAGCGCGTCCGGGTCGCTGTGCGGGAACGTCACCCCGGTCACGCCGGACTCCACGATCTCGGCGAGGCCGCCGGTGCGGGCCACCGCCAGTGGGGCCCCGGCGGCTGCCGCCTCCAGCGCCACCATGCCGAACGGCTCATAGAGGCTGGGCACCACTGTCGCGTCGGTGGCGCCGAGCATCGCCGGCAGTTGGGTGGAGTCGAGGAAACCGGTGAACCGGACCGTCGAGCAGAGCGCCAGCCGCCGGGCCTGGGCTTCCAACTCGGGCCGGTACGGGCCGTCGCCGGCGATCACCACGCGCAGACCCGGGTGCCGCTCGCGCAGCCGCGGCACCGCGTGCACCAGGTGCTGGACGCCCTTCTCGTAGACCAGCCGTCCCGCGTACCCGATCAACGGGCCGTCCCCGGCGAACCGGGCGCGGGCCGACGCGACCGCCCGCGGACGCGCCCGCCAGGCCCGGCCGTCGACCCCGTTGGGCACCACGTCGATCTGGGTGGTCGGGATGTCGAACAGGGCCTTCACCTGCTCACGCATGTAGCCGGAGCAGACGATCACCCGGCCGGACTCGTTGCTGAGCCACTGCTCGACGCCGTGGATGGTGCGGTTCATCTCCTCGGGCAGCCAGCCCTGGTGCCGGCCCGCCTCGGTGGCGTGCATGGTGGTGACCAGGGGCAGGTCCAGGTGCTCGGCCAGGGAGATGGCGGTGTGGGCGACGAGCCAGTCGTGGGCGTGGATGACGTCGTAGGCGCCGGCCTGGGTGGCGCGCAGTGCGGTGCGGGTGAGGGTGTGGTTGAAGGCCATGGTCCAGGCCAGCAGGGAGCTGGTGGCGAGGGGGAACGTCACCGGGTCTTCGGGGGCGCGCAGGATGCGCACGCCGTCGGCGTACTCCTCCATGGGTGCGCCGTCGGTGTGGCGGGTGACGACGGTGACCTCGTGGCCGGCGGCGGCGAGCGCGACGGAGAGTGCGTGCACGTGTCGGCCGAGGCCGCCGACGAGCACCGGCGGGTACTCCCAGGACAGCATCAGCACCCGGAGCCGCCGGGCGGGGTGGATGTCGATCACGTGGGCGTCGGGTGACATGCGGCCCCCTTTGAGTTGTCCCCGGGCGCGCGCCGACCGACACCGGAAGTCGATGTCGCCGTCGCGTCTGGATCGGGGCCAATCCTGCCGGGACCGAGATAACCGGCGGCGACACCACCGTTGCGGTCGTGTAAAGCGCTACTGGCCCTTTCGGCGCACCCGCAGCAGCTCGGCCACCGACCACGCCTGGAAGGGGCAGCCGGTCGCGGCGTGCGGCGCGAGGCCGTCGGCCGTCTCGCTTACCGAGCCTAGTCCATATTCGGTCAGATGTGACTCAATCCCAACGAACGTGTCATCGACTGACATCTTCCCCCGGCGGGCGGCGTCGACATAGGGGCCGAGCAGCCACGGCCACACCGTGCCCTGGTGGTAGCCCCCGTCGCGCTCGGCGGGGCCACCCCGGTGCCGGCCCACGAACTCCGGCGAATCCGGGGCGAGGCTGCGCGGCCCGAGCGGGGTGAGCAGCCCGTCCGCGACGCGGCGCAGCGTCGCCTCGTCCGGCTCCAGCGGCGCGAACGGCAGAGACCAGGCCAGCAACTGGTTGGGACGCAACGCGTCGTCGTCGTGCAGGGCCGCGCCGCCCAGCGGGTACGCCGGCGCGGGCGCGTCAAGCACGTCGTGCAGCCAGCCGGTCGGCGCCGGGAAACGCTCCCGGAACGAGGCGGTCGCCTGCCCGTGCCGTCGCCACAGCTCGTCGGCGTTCTGCCCGGCCAGCTCGGTCAGCTCGGCGAGCCCAGCCAGCCCGTTGATCCACAACGCGTTGACCTCGACCGGCTTGCCGGTACGCGGGGTGACCGGCACCCCGTACACCCGGGCATCCATCCAGGTCAGCGCGGTGCCGGCGGCACCCTGGCTGAGCAGCCCGTCGGCCGGGTCGACGTGGATCCCGTACCGGGTGCCGGCGGTGTGAGCGTCGATCACCGCACGCAGCGCGGGCAGCAACTCGTCGCCCAGATCGGTGTCACCGGTGACCGTGACGTGCCGGCTCACCGCGTGCAGGAACCACAACGTGCCATCGACGGTGTTGTACTCCACCCGACCGGTGTCGGCCGTGTTGGCCAGCATCCCCTCGGACAGCGTCGCGGCGTACGACCGCAGCAGTGCCCGGCCCAGGTCGGCCCGTCCGGTGCAGAGGAACAACCCCTCGTACGAGATCATCGTGTCCCGGGACCAGGCCCCGAACCAGGGGTAGCCGGCGACCACATCCACCGCCGCGTCGTCGGTGCGCACCACGAACGCGTCGGCGGCCAGCGCCAGGGTGGCCTCCACGTCGTCAGCCGGCTTCGCCGTCGCCACCACCTGACGGTTGCGCCGCCGGGCCGTCGCCACGATCTCCTCCGCCGCCGGTGGCTCCAGGTCGAGCGGATCGGCCCAGGCCCGCACCGACACCGTGTCGCCGGGGCGGTCCAGTTCGCCGACGAAACGCCCCGCGTACCAGAGGTCCTCGTCCGGGTGCAGGCCCCGGTTGGCCTCCTCGCGGTGGTGCACGCCCAGCCACCACTGGCCCTCGGGCGACCACCCCGGGCCGGCCAGCCGGTACGCGCCCTCGACCACCGCGCCGCCGGCCACCGACTCGACCTGCGGGGTCGGGCCGTCGGCCCGCCGCTCGCCGTGCGCGTCGCGCCAGGTGCAGGCAGCGGACAACTCCAGCCGGACGGGTCCGCCGGCGACCAGCCGGTGTACCACCGCCACGCAGGAGCGGCCGGGCAGCATCGCCACCTCCCGCTCGATCACCACCGCGCCGATCCGCCACCGCCACCGGGGTAGCCCGTCGACCAGGTCGAAGCGTTCCAACAGCTCGAAGCCGCGCGGGTCCACGTCCCCGGAGGACCACTCGTGCGCGCCGAGCCGGACCCGCGCCCCGGACGGCAGGGTGACCGCCGGGTCCAGACTGACCAGTCCCACGTTGCGGGACGCCGGGGTTTCGCCGGGGACAACGAGCAGACCGTGGTAGCGCCGGGTCCGCAGCCCGGCGACGGTGCCCATCGCATATCCGCCGAGACCGTCGGGAACCAGCCACTCCCGGCTGGCCGCGCTGGTCAGATCGCCGCAGAGCTGCGGGCCGAAGTGAATGTCAATCAACTTTCCTCCACCGGCGGCGGGGTGTAACACGCCACGACGAGAATGGCCGCTGTGGTCAAGTACCGCGGCGACGTCAAAGATGTGCACGTGATCACTGACCGATCGTCCTCCGACGCCTCGCCACCCGACGCCGAGCGGCTCCGGCTCGCTCAGGCCGACTCGGGGGAGCAGGACTGGCGCGCATGGGGTCCCTATCTGTCCGAACGGGCGTGGGGGACGGTACGGGAGGACTACAGCGAGCACGGTACGGCCTGGGACTACTTCCCGCATGACCACGCGCGGTCCAGAGCCTACCGGTGGAACGAAGACGGGATGGCCGGCGTCTGCGACGAACGACAGACGTTCGCCTTCGCCCTCGCGCTGTGGAACGGCAAGGACCCGATCCTCAAGGAACGGATGTTCGGCCTCGGCGGCGACAGCGGCAACCACGGTGAGGACGTCAAGGAGTACTGGTGGTACGAGGACTCCACGCCCACCCACTCCTGGATGCGCTGGCGCTACCACTACCCGCAGGCCGCCTTCCCGTACGACGAACTCGTCGCGGTGAACGCGTTGCGTGGCCGCGACGACACCGAGTACGAGCTCGTCGACACCGGGATCTTCGACGACGACAGGTACTGGGCGGTGACCGTCGACTACGCCAAGGCGTCCCCGACCGACCTCTGCATGGTGGTGACCGTCACCAACCGGGGCGACCAGGCGGCGACCCTGCACGTGCTGCCCACCCTGTGGTTCCGCAACACCTGGGCCTGGGGCCTGCCCGGCGGCGACCGCATCCCCCGACTGACCGGCCAGGGCACCCGGCTCGTCGGCGAGCACCGGGTGCTCGGCCAACTGCTGCTCGAAGGTGACGGCGGCCCGGTGCCGCTGCTCTGCGACAACGACACGAACGCCGAACGGCTCTGGGGCCTGCCCGGCCGCTCGCCGTATCCCAAGGACGGCATCAACGACCACGTGGTCAACGGGGCGGACACCGTCAACCCCGCGCGCGAGGGCACCAAGGGCGCCCTGCACTACGTGCTCGACGTGCCGGCCGGCGGGCAGCGCCAGATCCGGCTGCGGCTGACCCGTACCGCGTCGCCGCCGGCCGCCGCACCGCCGCCCCCGGCCGACCTCAGCGAGGGCTTCGAGGCCGTGGTGTGGGCGCGGCGGGCCGAGGCGAACCGGTTCTTCGCCGGCGTGATCCCACCGGCCGCCACGCCCGACGAGGCGCTGGTGGCCCGGCAGGCCATCGCCGGGCTGATGTGGGGCAAGCAGTTCTACCACTTCGACGTCAAACGCTGGCTCGAAGGCGACCCGGGCTCGACACCGCCGGCCGGGCGTCGACACGGGCGCAACAGCGCCTGGTGGCACATGACCAGCTTCGACATCATCTCCATGCCCGACCCCTGGGAATATCCCTGGTACGCGGCCTGGGACCTGGCCTTCCACTGCGTGAGCATCGCCCGGGTCGACCCGGGCTTCGCCAAGGAGCAACTGCTGCTCCTGCTGCGCGAGTGGTACCTGCACCCCAACGGGCAGATCCCGGCGTACGAGTGGGCGTTCGGTGACGTGAACCCGCCCGTGCACGCGTGGGCGGCGCTGAAGGTGTTCGAGATCGACGGAGGGCGCGACTACGAGTTCCTGGCCCGGGTGATGCACAAGCTGCTGCTCAACTTCACCTGGTGGGTCAACCGCAAGGACACCGGCGGCAACAACGTCTTCGAGGGCGGTTTCCTCGGACTGGACAACGTCGGGCCGTTCGACAGGTCGGCGGCGCTGCCGGTGGCCGGCGTGCTGGAGCAGTCCGACGGCACCGGCTGGATGGCCATGTACGCGCTCAACCTGCTGGACATGGCCATCGTCCTCGCCGAGCACGACCGGACCTGGGTGGACACCGCCACCAAGTTCTTCGAGCACTTCCTCTACATCGCCGCCGCCGCGTACGAGCAGGGGTTGTGGGACGACGAGGACGCGTTCTTCTACGACGTGCTGCGTCTCGCCGACGGCACGAAGGTGCCGCTGAAGGTCCGTTCCGTGGTCGGGCTGCTGCCGTTGGCCGCGACCACCCGGCTCACCGCGAAGACCCTGCACCGCCTACCGGAGCTGGGCGCGCGGTTGCGCTGGTTCCTCACCAACCGCCCGGAGTACGCGAAGGTGATCGGCACCCGCCGCCTCGGCCCGGACGGTCGGCAGCAGCGACTGCTGTCCATGGTCGGCCAGGAGCAGGTGGTCCGGCTGCTCGCCCGGATGCTCGACCCCGACGAGTTTCTCTCCGACTTCGGCCTGCGGACGCTGTCCCGAGCGCACCTGGACAAGCCGTTCTCGGTCACCCTCGGCGGGCAGGAGTTCTCCGTCGGCTACGAGCCGGCCGAGTCGACGAGCGGACTGTTCGGCGGCAACTCGAACTGGCGCGGACCGATCTGGATGCCGACGAACTTCCTCCTGATCAGCGCCCTACGCGACTACGCGGCGTTCTTCGGCGACGACCTCCAGGTGGAATATCCGACCCGCTCCGGGGTGAAACGCACGCTCGACGAGATCGCCGACGACCTCTCGGCCCGGCTGATCTCGCTCTTCACCCAGGACGACTGGGGTCGACGGCCCATCTACGGTGCCGCTCAGATGTTCCAGACCCACCCGGACTGGCGCGACCTGATCGCGTTTCCCGAGTACTTCCACGGCGACAACGGTGCCGGCCTGGGCGCCTGGCACCAGACCGGCTGGACAGCCCTGGTGGCCGACCTGATCCTCACCCTGCGCCGCTGACCGCCCACCCCGCACACCCCTCCAACCCATGCGGGAGCGGAGGTCCGCGTCGCGCCCCCGCCGCGTCGCGCCGCAAGATCCGCACAAGTTCCCTGATGTTGCTGCCTCCCGGCCGCTGGAGGCAGCAACATCAGGGAAACTGCTCGGATCTTGGAGGCAGGGGCGCGGGCGCAGGCATCGGCGCTGGACATGGGCATGGGCACGGGCACGGGCGATGGGCCTTCCGACGCTGCCGTGGCGCGATGTTCGTGGCTCGGCGAGGTGCTGCTTCTGCTCTGGTCCGGTGGCGGGCCGAACGGTCGAGGGCGCTAACCGCCTGCCGCGTTGTGCTTCGCGACCAGGCTCGGCAGCTCGTCAAGCGAGTCGATGCGGAAGAGCGACTGCGCGGCCACGTCGGGGAGGTCGAGGATGTGACCCCACGGACCGCGCCGGATCAGGCACGTCCGCATCCCGACCTCCTGGGCTGGGCGTACGTCGTTGTCGGGCCGGTCGCCGACGTACAGGATCGACGACGCGTCGCCGCCGCCGGCTTGAACGACCCGCTCGAAGAAGGCCGGTGACGGTTTCGCCACCCCCCAGCCGTGCGACGTGCCGATCACGTCCACGGGGAGGTCGAGGGCGTGCAGGGTCGCCTCGGCGTGCGCTGGCTGGTTGCCGGCCAGGCCCAGGAGTAGGCCCTGTTCCTTCAGTGAGGTCAGGCATTCCCGCGCGTCGGGGTAGAGATCCTCCTCGCCGAACGACTCCGCCTTGCCCGCGGCGGCCCGGCGTTCAAGCTCGGTGTCGAGGTCGAAGTCGGGTCGGAAGGCCCGGAACGTCTCCTGGTAGTCCAGACCTCTGGCGATCACCGAACCGAGGACGGCCGAGAGCGTGTGCCGTGGCACTCCGAACCAGTCGGCCCAGGTCTCGAACTCACGGGACTCGTCGAGGATCGTCCCGCCAACATCGAAGAAAACCGCGGTTATCACTGTGCCCCCGCCCCCGGTGGTGATGTCGGTGCAGCATAGACGCGGCCGTCGCTTGTGGACATGGGGCGATGGCGTGGGCGCTCACGTCGTACCGTGTGCCGGTGCATGTACTGGACGATTCGACGGTGTCAGCCAGGGTGGCCCGTTTCCTCGGCGCGCATGGGGAGCGGTGGCCGAGCACCCCGGTCGAGCAGATCCGGCGGTTGGCGAGTGGGGACGGACCGGACGGACCGCTGGCCGTGGTGCCCGACGAGCTGGTCGCGGTCGCCGTCGCGTTCGAGGAGCGCTATGGCGGGCTCGCCTACCGGCTCAGGCCGGGCAGCAACCACATGGAGTACGGCCTGGAGGGTGAGGCGTACTTCCGCTGGACTTCCGACCTAGGGTGGATGTTCCCGGCAGTCCTCGATGGGGCCTGGACGTGGGGCCTCGATGTCCTGCTCGACGGGCGGACCGCCATGGCCCCGGGCAACTGGCCGTACCGGCTGATCGACCGCGCCGTGGAGCAGCGGCTCGAGAAGCACGCGCTCCTGGCGGAGGTGCAGCTCTGGCCGCACGTCACGCTCACCTACGAGACGGCGACCCTGGTGTCGCCGGCGGTCACCCTGGGCGGTGTCCCCGAGGTGCGCGAGGCCACCGGCCCAGCCGATCGTTGGTGGTACGACGGCGAGGTTGCGGCGCACCTCTCGCTTCGTGGCTGGCCCGCCGGGAATGACTACTGGGTGTTGCGGTGCTTCTCCCGGACGAGAGAGGGGTTGTCCGGCGTGCTCGACCAGCTCAGTGAGATCGGCGAACGGGACGACTGGTGCACGATCTGTAGCCGGGCACTGCAGCCGTCGAGGCACTCCTACGTCCCGCAGGGCGGCGAGCCCGGCCTCTGTCTGCCCGCACCCTCGGATCACCCGTAATCCGCTGCCGAGTGCGCCGCAGAGGTTTCCCGGCGCTTCGTCGACGGCGGTGAACGTGTCGCTGATTCACTATCGTGAACGTCCATGGGGGAGTCCGCCGAGCCGGTGGGCGAGGTGCTCGTACTCGGGCAGTCGCGGGTCTGGCCCGCCGTCGCGGTGCCGGTCGCGATCATGGTCGGGGTGATCGTCGTCGCGGTGCTGCTCGACTGGGTCAGCTGGGGCGCGTTGGTGCTCGGTGCCGCGTCGATAGTCCTCGCGTTCGTCCACCGGCGAAACGCGGTCTTGGCTGACGACACAGGGGTGCTGGTGCGCGATCGTGGCGGCCTGCGCCGCTCGTACGCGTGGCGTGAGATCGAGCGGATGGGCTGGCAGGATTCCGGGATGTGGGGGAGTTCCCTGGTGGTCTATCCGCGAGGCCGCCCCTACGACGTGCCGGGTCCCAATGCGTCGGTCATCGTGGCACGCATCTGGCGACCGAGACGCCCGGACCTCGCCGACCCGATGCCGGCGCTGCTCGAGACACATGGCATCAAGACGATAAGCGAGCCCTGATCCGTTCATGGTCGACGTGGCTGGTCGACCACTGTCAGCCGCAGCGTCCGAGCGGCCGTGGGTTCGAAGCCCAGGGCCCGGTAGATGGACTCCCCGTCCTCGCTGGCCTTCAACTCGATCACCGTCACCCCACGGTGGTGATACCAGCCAAGTAGGGCTTCGAGGCAGGCTCGGGCGTAACCGCGCCGGCGGTGGCCGGGGTCGGTGGCGACGTTGAAGACGTACCCGATTGTTCCGCCGGGGTTGATCGGGCCGCCGAGTCGGTGCTCGATGACGCCGACCACGCACGCGGCCAGCTCGTCGGGTGCGTCTGGCTTGTCGACGACGTACGCCGCCAGTGACCCCTCCGGATCCGCCAGGCGCTGGCGCAGCACCCGCAGCGCTTCGGCCTGCCACGGGCCGGGCTCCGGTGCGCGCCCGTCCATGGCGGTCAGCAGCACCCCGCGCAGCCGTACCAGTTCCTGGGCATCGTCGATGGTCGCGCGGCGTACCGTGATCACACGCCCGGATCCTAGTAGGGCGGGGTGGGCGTCTCCGGTGCGCGCCGACGTGACCGTCGGGAGTCCGCGCCAGCCACCGCGAGCAGCACCACGGCGGCGGCGACACCGGCGGTGAGCGGGTTGAGGTGCGTCGTTGCCGGTATCAGCAGGCCGAGGGCCAGTAGGCCAGCCAGCCGGGAGCGGGAGACCCGGGCGAAGACCTGGTATTCGAGGGCTGATCGTCCGGCGAGGAAGACGACGGGGCCGCCGAGGATGGCGATGAGCCACGGCGTTGGCAGGTGCCCGATCGGCTCGGTGATGAGCAGTTCGAAGCCAACGCCGGTGAGCACGATCCCGGCGATCATGACCAGGTGGGAGAACGCCATCTCGGTCGCGAGCCGATCGGCGTGGCACGAGCGGTCGACGGCAGCGTCCATCACCTTCCCCGCCAGGTGGAAGTAGATCCGCCAGAGCAGGACGGTGCTCGCCAGTGCCAGGACGAAACCGGCCGTCTGGTCGGCGTGGAATTCGCTGCCGCTGAACGCCAACCCGATGACGAAGATCGCCTCACCGATCGCGATGAGGAGGAACTGCTGGTATCGCTCGGCCAGGTGCCCGGCCGCGATTGCCCGGCCGCCGATCCGTTGCGCCCCGACGCGGGGGGTCGGCCACCCGAGGTAGAGCCCGGTGTAGTCGATCAGCACGGCGATGATCCAGAGTGGCCCACGGATCGTGCCCTCGTCGGCCAGACCACCGACGATCCAGAGCGGCGCGCTCAGACCGAACCAGAACAGGACCCGGAAGGTTTGCCGGGGATCGGGCCGGCCGTGCCCGGCGACGTGGAAATAGACCACCCGGCCGATCTGGAGGCTCACGTAGGTGGTGGCGAACAGGGGTGCCCGCGCGCCGAAGCCGTCGGGCACCGCGACCGCCATCGTCATGGCGCCGACCGCTGTCATCACGATGACGATCTGGACGATCGGCGCCTCCGGGTCCAGCCAACTGGTCGACCAGACGGTCAGCGACCAGACCGCCCAGAGCGCCAGGAACAGCAGCAGGGCCTGACCGAGCCCCGCGACCACGCCGCGCTCACCGGCGGTGAAGTCGCTGATCACCCGTGCCGAGATCCGGGTGAGGGCGAAGACGAAGACCAGGTCGAGGAAGAGTTCCAGAAACGTCGCTCGTTGCCGACTGGCGGCGTCGCGCACCAGCCCTCCGTCGCGCTGCTCGCTCATCCGTCGACCGCGGGCCGGTGCCGTCGAACGACCACGTGGCCTCCCGTCGCGATGATCCCCTCACCTAACGACCGACGGTCGGCGGTGCAACGCGGGGACGGAGGAACGGACCCGTTCGCCGTGGCTGATGTTCGGGGCGGTCTGGGATGCCAGCCCGAACAGTCGCCAATCCGTCACCGGGCGACTGCGGTAGGTGCCCGCCCTTACGCTCAACTGCGTGCCCGGACCTGCTGAGAAGGCCACCGAACAGGACCGGCGTGACCTCATCGTCACTGTCGCGCGGGAGCTTGCCGAGGCGGAGGGCTGGGCGGGGGTGAGCACCCGACGGCTCGCCGAGCGGACCGACATCGACGTCGGTGACCTCTACCGGCACTTCGCGGATCTTGACGCACTCCTCGCCGCCGTGGCCGTCTGCGCCTTCGCCGACCTCGCCGCCGATCTGGCGGAGGCACACGCGGAGGCCGCCGGCAGCCCCGAGGGGGCCTGGCCGGCGGTCGCCAGCGCGTACCTGGACTTCGCGTACACGAATCCTGAGGTCTATGACGCGATGCTCGCGCTGACCCCCGACCTGGCCCTCGGCGTCGACGGCGTCCCGGCCGCGCCGCGGGCGGTCTTCGCCGAACTACGCGCGGCCCTGACCCCGCTGGCCGAGGGGCGCGATCCGGACACCCTCGCCGAGGTGGGTTGGAGCCTGCTGCACGGCGTGGTGATGCTCACCCGGGGCGGTCGACTCCGACCCGAGGGGCAGGAGGAACGCGAGGTGTTGATCGCCCAGCGGTTGCTGCGGTGGCCGTGACGAGCGGCGTCGCCGTGCTCGTCATGAGCTGTCCGGAGTTCCTCGACCGCCGAGAGCCCCGGCCGAGACGGTTCACGAAAAAATCCGAAATCCACTGCGGATCTCCCGCCTATCCTGTCCCTTCGACGGGGCGGCGAAGTCTCGGGGAGGGGACGGGATGACCGACGGCGCGGTGGCGCGGCGGCAGGCGCAGGTGCTGATCTTCGATGCGGACGACACGTTGTGGGAGAACAACGTCGTCTTCGAGCAGGTGATCGACGACTTTCTTGAGTGGCTCGACCATCCCACGTTGGACCGCACCGAGATCCGGATGATCCTCGACGACATCGAGCGGGCCAACACGGTGGCGCACGGGTACGGCAGCAAGGTCTTCCTGCGCAGTCTGGCGGAGTGCCTGGAGCGGCTGCGCGAACGACCGGCCACCGACTCCGAGCGCCAGGAGATCGAGCGACTGGCGGTCGCCCTCGTCGAGCACCAGGTGGAGCTGATGCCCGGGGTGGCCGACGCGCTCGACGAGCTGGCCGGCCGGCACGAGCTGCTGCTGCTCACCAA
This sequence comes from Micromonospora sp. NPDC023888, assembly GCF_040639415.1. Taxonomy (NCBI): domain Bacteria; kingdom Bacillati; phylum Actinomycetota; class Actinomycetes; order Micromonosporales; family Micromonosporaceae; genus Micromonospora; species Micromonospora sp. NPDC023888. The sequence continues at coordinate 112,207 of NZ_JBEZZW010000005.1, forward strand.
GGGGGACCAGGCGGATCAGCAGCGCAAGCTGGACGCCTGCGGGCTGCTGCACCACTTCCGGGCCGCGCACATCGTGGCCGAGAAGGACGTCGAGACGTACCGGTGGTTGGTCCGGGAACACCGCCTTGATCCGGCCCGCGCCTGGATGATCGGCAACTCCCCGAAGTCGGACATCCTGCCGGCACGCGCGGCCGGGTTGAACGCGGTCTTCATCCCGAACGAGAACACGTGGGTGTTGGAGCACGACGAACTGGACCCCACCGACGCCGGGGTGTTGCGGCTCGCCGCGTTCCCCGATCTGCTGCGGCACTTCTGAGTGTGCCGAAAGCCAACAGCGTCAGCGATCATGGTCGCGTTACGCCGGCTTGTCTGATTTTCACACTGAGATCAGTCACGCCGTCGGTGGCCCGCCACGGCTTGTCCGCCCGGTCCGGGTCGGCCTAATCTGGCCCGGCGCTCACGGCCTTCGGGGTGTCTGCCGAGGGCGCGCCGGCGTTCGGCGGCTGGCACCGTGGAGCTGAGTGCCGGAGCTGTCCGCTCCCATCCGGACGGCCGAGGGTCAGGGACGGGTAGTTGCGGACCCGGCCCTGACCCGGCCACGGATCCACAAGCATCGACGACCGGGGCAGACCGTGCGCCGATTGGACTGTCAGGATGAATGGATGAACCGCAGAGCCCTCCTGGTAGGCACTGCCGCCGGTCTGGCGGCGTCGGCCCTGCTCGCACCGACGGCCCCCGCGCTCGGCGCGACCCGGCCGGCGCCGCCTTGGGGCACCGCACCGTTGCCCCGCCGCACCCGGCCGAGCACGCCGCGCCGCAACCTGGCCGCCCGGTTGACCACCCTGCCGACGGAGACTCGGCAGGTGATCGTCGTCGGCGCCGCCAGGTACACGACCAGTTACGCCACGCTTGAGGCGTACGCGCGGATCAGGGGCCGGTGGCAGCCGGCCTCGGCGGCGTTGCCGGCCCGCCTCGGCTCCCAGGGGTTCAGCGACAACCACGTGGAGGGCGTGCCGACCACCCCGACCGGTGTCTACTCGTTCGGCCCCACCATGTACGGCATCGCCGCCAACCCGGGAGTGCGATACCCCTATCGCCAGGTGGTCAGCGGCGACTGGTGGAACGAGAACCCGTCCTCCCCGCGCTACAACACCTTCCAGCAGAGTGCGACCAGCCCGGGTGGGGCCAGCGAGGCGCTGTGGCGGGAGGTCCCCGCGTACACGCACTTCGCGGTGATCACCTACAACATGCCGCCGAACGTGCCGACCCCGATCCCCAACGCGGGCAGCGGCATCTTCCTGCACGAGTTCAGCACCAGCGCCGGCAACGCAACGGCCGGCTGTGTCTCGCTCGCCCACGACCATCTGGTCAGCGTGCTCAACTGGCTGGACCCGGCGCTCTCGCCGCGCATCGTGCTCAGCCCGTACGCCCAGCTCGACCGATACTGACAAGTGCCGTGGCGGGGTCTGGCCTCAGGAGTCCCCGCCCCGGACGATCGCCACGGCCACTCGGCAGAACTCGTCCATGTCCGGGTTGAACCCGGCCGCGATGTCGGGATGCAACCCGGAGCGGGTCTCCTCCAGCAGTCGCTGGCAGACCTGCTCGACCGGCTCGCCGCCGTAGCCGGCGCGGACCCGGTCGGTGGCCGCCTGAAGCGCCGAGGTCAACTGCTCTTCCAGCGGGCCCCGCAGCTTCTGCTGCACAGGGTCGAGCCCGCGTGGGTCGAGCGTGACATGTGGCTCCGACATCGGTGCTCCCTTCGTCGGCGTCCGCGGTACCCCACCGCGGTCGTCGGTCAAACCCCGTCCGGTACGGCGGCGACCCGCACCTGGTACGAGAAGTCGTCGGCCGGCTTCTCCTGGTACGACAACCGGCGGATCTGCCGGTCGTCGTGGTAGAGCGCGACGTCCACCAGCACACCGAGGTGGGTGAGGCCGACGGACGACACCCGCTTCTTGTCCTGCAAGACCGCGCAGACGCCGCCGAGCAGGGTGCTGGCGTCGCCCGTACGGTGCCCGGGCGGGCACCGTAGGACCAGCTCCACCTCGATCGGCCCGGGCAACGGCGTCCAGCCGGTGCGCTGAGCCGCCGTGAGAGCGGCCTGGAGCAGGGTGCGGACCCTCGTCGCCTGCCGATGCCCGGCCGCGAAGATGGACAACGCTTCGGTCTTGACCGGTGGCAGGCCGCTCACCTCGAATGTCAGGGCGAGAGCGCGGGTGTCCTGCACGACGGCACCTCCTCGTTGGGACGATCCTGCCGAACCGGGGGAGCGGCGGTGGGACGTTCCCGCGATTACCAACCGATCGGGCAGGCTGGGGGGTCGGCCGGAGGCGTGTCGACGGCGGCGGCGAGCGCGCTGGCTGCGGCGTTGAGGAAAACGCTAGCCGACGCCGCCCGCCCCCGGTAGTCGGCCAGTCACCCGATGGGGTGCGGCGGAAAGGCGCAGAACTCGTTGCCCTCCGGGTCGGCCAGCACCCACCAGCGGGCGCGGTCGTGTGGCTCCCGCAGCAGTGTCGCGCCCGCGTCGATGAGCGCCGTGGGCTCCGGGTCGACCAGGTCGACGTCCCAGTGCAGCCGGTTCTTGACCGTCTTGGGTTCGGGCACCCCGGCGAAGACCCAGTAGTCCCAGGGGAAACCGGCCGCGCCGCTGACGGCCGCGTGGGTCGACTCGTCCTCGACGGTGCCGCCGAGCACACCCGCCCACCAGGTCGCCTGCGCGACCGGGTCGGCCGAGTCGACGACCAGCTCGAACGGGCCCGGCCGGGTGCCCTTGCGAGCCGCGAACGTGCAGAACTCGTTGCCCTCCGGGTCGACGAGCACCCACCAGGTGGCCTCGCCGGCCGGTTCGCGGACCAGCCGTGCGCCGGCCGCGAGCAGCGGCGCCGGGTCCGTGCCGGCCAACCGCAGATCCAGGTGTACGCGGGTCTTGCCGACCCGCGGTTCGGGCACCTTGTTCACCCAGATCGACTCGGCGTTCGAGCGCGCCGAGCGGGGGTCCACCCGGGTGTCGTCGTCGCCGGCGTCGGCCACGTCACCGTCGAGCAACCGGGCCCAGAAGCCACCCAGGGCGAGCGGGTCCGCGGCGTCGAGACAGAGATCCTTGAAGCGCGCGATCATCGTTCCAGCATGCCCGGTCCGGGCGGAGCTGTCAGCGCTCACTGCCGCGTTGCCGCCGGGCCGGGTAGATCTTGGACAGTGCCCGTCCTGTCCGGACGGACACTGTCCAAGATCTCCAGACTCGTTCAGTGTCGCTTGGCGTACTCGACGAACGCCTTCCAGGCCGTCGGGTCGACGTGCAGGGTGCCGCCGTCGCGGTCCTTGGTGTCGCGCACCAGCACGACGGCCGGCAGGTTGTCGGCGACCTCGACGCAGGATCCGCCGTTACCGCCGGACCGGGTCGACTTTCGCCACTGTGGGGTCAGCATGCCCATGACTTCGCCACTTCCTTGATCAGCTCGGTTGACTGCCGGCGGGGGAGCGCCTCGTTCCGCACGATCTCCCACGTCTTCGCCAGCTTAGCGACGTCGGTCGGTGCATCGACGAACTGCGCGGTGAGCTGGTTGTCGGCGTGAGCCACCCGCTCACCGTCCGGCATCTCGGCGATGATGAACTGCCCGGCCAACCCCAGATACATCCCAGCATCCACCGGCACGACGTGCACCTGGATATGCTCCGCCGCCGCCAACTGGGCCAGGTGCTCGCACTGCTCGACCATCAGCCCCGGCTGGTCGAGCACCGGCCGGCGCAGCACCGCCTCGTCCAGGACGGCGATGAGCTGCGGCGGCCGCGGGCGTTGCAGGATCGCCTGCCGCTCCAGTCGGGAGGCGACGATCCGCTCCACGTCCTCGGCGTCGAACCGGCCACCGGCCAGTGTGGCCCGCGCGTACCGCTCGGTCTGGAGCAGGCCCGGCACGTACGCCAACTCGAACCAGCGCAGCGTGGTCGCCTCGCGCTCGAACTCGATCCACTCGCGCAGCCAGGCCGGCTCGGCGTCGAGCCGGGCCAGCCTCTCCAACATGCGTTGGAAGCGTCCAGCGGTCGGGTGGTGAGTGTCGATGGCCCGCATGTACTCCTTCGTGGGCGCCCGTCCGCCGGTCTCCACCGAGCTGACGTGTGAGCCGGAATAGCCGATGCCCCTGCCGAAGTCGTCCTGACTGAGCCCGAGCCCCGCGCGGAACAGGCGCAGCTCCTCCAACACGTAGTCGGTGACGGTCCCCATCGAATCCCCAACCTTCGCTCACTGTGGGTCGGCATGTCTCTCACGGCTGCTCGACTGTGCGGCTGAGCTGCACGGATGCCGCGAGCACGTATCGACCGTAGTCGGGTCCTCGCAAACTGTCACCAGTGGCGGGCTCGCTGGTGGCCGGGACGGCGGCGGCGGGCTCTGCCCGGGGTCGCTCCCGTCTCTCCCCCTTGCGGGAGCGGCCCCTTCCCCACCCCCGAGGAGGTCACTGTGCCGAGCCCGACAGACCACCAGGTCGAAACGCGGTGGCGGTGATGGTGGTCCGCCCGCCCGTCCCGCACGTCGCCATGCGTCCGCTGTGGCGGTGCCGGAGCTGCGGCCGGGAATGGCCCTGCCAGCCGGCCAAGCTCGCCCTGCTGTCGGAGTACCGGACCAGCAGGACCGCGCTGCTCATCTACCTCGGCACCCTCATGAACGAGGCGACGGGCCAGCTCACCCAGCTCCACCCGGACCACCCGCCGGCCCGGATGACCGAGCGCTTCCTCTCCTGGGCGAGGGCCCGGGGCTGACGTTGCTCGTACCCTCAGGCGGGGTTGACCCTCGTGGCTTCTGGGGGCGAGGAGCCGGCGGCGGTCCGGCCCTCGCGAAGTGACAGGCGACGTGCCAGCACCGTGGCGCCCGCGAGCGCGGCCAGGACCATGGCGATCTCCGTGACCACCACTGGCGGTGCGAAGCTGTAGTCGGTGGCCCAGGCGAAGGCGACGGTGACCGGCGTGACGACGATGCCGGCCACCGGCACGAGGACGCTCATCAACTGAGCCGTCCGCCGGATCCTGGGCAGGTCGCGGAGCTGGATCCGCACCGCGATGACCGCTCCCGCGGCGACCACCGCGGCCGGTATGCCGTATGCGACGGCGACGGCGAGCTGGATCGGCACGTCGATCGAGCGGGGGATATCGATCAGGTGGACGAACACCGGGTAGGCCGACTCCAGGAGGCCGTATCCGAGCACGGCACCGAGCACCGTGCCGATCAGCGCGGTGCCGACGACTCGGCCGTAGTCGCCGCGCACCCGTCGGACGCCAGCCTCGTCGGCGAGCCGCCGCGCGAAGCCGGCCACGTCCCCGCCGATCAACTGCGCGGGATCGCCCCCATCGGCGGCCGCAGCCCGCAGGTCGAGGCGCAGGTCGGCGGCGAGTGCCGCCCGATCGGCGGAGCCGACCCCGTACCCTCGCCACGCCCTGTCGGCTTCGCCCAGCAGGCGGTCGATGGTGTCCATGGGTCAACTCCTCGTGGGGTTGTGGTCGAGCGGGCAGAGAACGGCGTCGACGGTGTCGGTGAAGCGGTGCCACTGTTTCTGCCAGGCATCCAGGTGGGTCCGGCCGGACCCGGTGAGCGCGTAGACCTTCCGGGGCGGCCCGGTCGGACTGACCTGCTGTTCGTGAGCGACGAGGCCAAGTCGGCGCATTCGGGTCAGCAGGGGATAGATCGTGCCGTAGCTGATGGCCCCGAACCCGGCCGTCTCCATCCGCCGCACCAGCTCGTAGCCGTGCGCGGGCTCGCGGGCCAGCAGCGCCAGCAGGCACATGTCCAGCGCGCCCCGCAGAAGCTGGGTGTGCCTGTCGTTGTCGTCGATGGACTGGCTCTCCGCCGCTACCATGCGACACATACTACCTCGCTAGTTGGCGTCACGATATACCGGAACGGGTTCCCGCTGTGACAGCCAGGTTTCGCGACTTCGCGGGTGGGGCAGAGTAGCCGCACAGAGCATCCGGGCCGGGGCGTTTTCGCAGCTCGTCGACTTGGACATGACTCGCCGTGCGCCGGGGCACGGACGCCCTCCCCGGTCTTTCGCCGAGGAGAGGGGGAGGGCGATGACGGACCCCGAAACGGCTCGACACCGACGCCGGCCGATTGTTCGGCTGGGGGCGGCGGCCGCCGCGTTGGCGCTCGTCGCACCGCTCGCCGCGTGCGGCGCCGGCGACGACGGCGGCCCACCGACGCTCAACCTGTACTACCCGCCCGAGCAGAACCTGCAAAAGGTCGTCGACGACTGCAACGCGCAGGCACAGGGGCGGTACGAGATCGCCTACCAGGTGCTGCCCCGGCAGGCCGACGACCAGCGGGTGCAGATGGTGCGCCGGCTGGCCGCCGAGGACAGCGGCATGGACCTGCTCGGGCTGGACGTGACCTGGACCCAGGAGTTCGCGAGCGCCGACTGGATCCGCGAGTGGACCGGCCAGGACAAGGCCGAGGTCGAGCAGGGCACCCTCGCCGGGCCACTGGCCACCGCCCGTTACGAGGACAAGCTGTACGCGGCGCCAAAGAACACGAACGTCCAGTTGCTCTGGTACCGCAAGGACCTGGTGCCGCAGCCGCCGACCACCTGGGACCAGATGATCAGCGCGGCCCAGCAGCTCAAGGACCAGGGCAAGCCGTACCAGGTGCTCACCATGGGCGCCCAGTACGAGGGCCTTGTCGTCCTCTACAACACCCTCGCCGAGAGCGCCGGAGGAAAGATCCTCAACGACGACGGCACGAAGGCCGTGATGGACGACGGCACGGTCCGGGCCTTGGAGCAGCTCAAGAAGTTCGCCACGTCGGGCGTGACCTCACCGTCGTTCAGCAACGCCACCGAGGACCCGGTCCGGCTGGAGTTCCAGTCCGGCTCGGGCGCGTTCCAGGTGAACTGGCCGTTCGTCTACCCGGCCCTTCAGGAAGCCAACCCGGACCTGGCCAAGCAGGTCGGCTGGGCTCGGATCCCCGGCATCGACGAGGGCACCCCCAGCAAGGTCACCATCGGCGGAGTCAACCTGGCGGTCAGCTCCTACTCCAAGCACCCGGAGCTGTCCTTCGAGGCGGCCCGCTGCATCCGCAGCGCCGAGCACCAGAAGTTCTCCGCGATCAACGACGGCGTGCCACCCACCATCGAGGCGGTCTTCAACGACCCGGAGATGACCAAGGCGTACCCGATGAAGGACACCATCCTGGAAGAGCTGAAGGAACCGGCGACCCGTCCCCTGACGCCGGCCTACCAGAGCATCTCCACAGTGATGTCGGCGATCCTGTCGCCGCCGTCGGCGATCCGTCCGCAGCAGACAGCCGACGAGCTGCGCGACGCCATCGCCGACGCCCTCCAGTCCAAGGGGGTCCTGCCGTGAGCATCAACGCCACGCCGACCGGCGCCGACGTCGCCGTCGAGGAGACCCGTGCGCCCGCCACCGTGCCCACCCAGCGAGGTGGCCGCCGCAAGCCGCCGCTGAGCGAGAACAAGAAGGCCGAACGCAAGCTCGGCTGGCTGCTCTGCGCGCCCGCCGCGCTGGTGATGGTCGCGGTGACCGCGTACCCGATCATCTACTCGGTCTGGCTGTCGTTGCAGCGCTACGACCTGCGCTTTCCCGACCAGCGCGAGTTCATCGGGCTGGAGAACTACGTCACAGTGCTCAGCAACGAGTTCTGGTGGACCGCGTTCGGGGTGACCGCCCTGATCACGGTCATCACCGTGGCCGTCGAGCTGGCGCTCGGCATGGGGTTGGCGCTGATCATGCACCGCACGCTTGTCGGGCGGGGCCTCGTGCGCACCTCGGCGCTCATCCCGTACGGCATCGTCACAGTGGTCGCGGCGTTCTCCTGGCGGTACGCCTGGACGCCCGGCACCGGCTACCTGGCCGACCTGTTCAGCGACGGCGCACCGCTCACCGAGCGGGCCAGCTCGCTGGCGATCATCATGCTCGCCGAGATCTGGAAGACCACACCGTTCATGGCGTTGCTGCTGATGGCCGGGCTGGCGCTGGTCCCCGAGGACCTGCTCAAGGCCGCGTCCACCGACGGGGCGACCGGGTGGCAGAAGTTCACGAAGGTGATGCTGCCGGTGATGAAGCCGGCGATCCTGGTCGCCCTGCTGTTCCGCACCCTTGACGCGTTCCGCGTCTTCGACAACATCTTCGTGCTGACCGCCGGGGGCAACGAGACCTCATCGGTGTCGATGCTCGCCTACAACAACCTGATCCGGGGGCTGAACCTCGGCATCGGCTCGACGATGTCGGTGCTGATCTTCATCACCGTGGCGATCATCGCGTTCATCTTCGTGAAGCTGTTCGGCACCGCTGCCCCCGGCAGCGACGACGGGGAGAGGCGCTGACATGGCTGTCGAAACCACCACGCGGGCGAAGCTGCGCTGGGGTCTGCTGGACGTCCTCGTGGTCGTCTTCGCGCTGATCCCCGTCCTGTGGATCGCCTCGCTGTCGTTCAAGACGTCGGCCACCCTCACCGACGGGAACTTCGTCCCCCGCGAGTGGACGCTTGACAACTACCGGACGATCTTCGACACCGACCAGTTCGTCCGGGCGCTGATCAACTCGATCGGCATCGCGCTGATCGCCACGCTCATCGCGGTGGTGCTCGGTGCCATGGCCGCGTACGCGATCAGCCGGCTGGACTTCCCCGGCAAGGGGCTGCTGGTCGGCGTCTCCCTGTTGATCGCGATGTTCCCGCAGGTGTCGCTGGTGTCACCGCTGTTCGAGATCGAGCGTCAGCTCAAGATCTTCGACACCTGGCCCGGGCTGATCCTGCCGTACATCACCTTCGCGCTGCCGCTGGCGATCTACACGCTGTCGGCGTTCTTCAAGCAGATCCCGTGGGACCTGGAGAAGGCCGCGAAGATGGACGGCGCCACCCAGGCCCAGGCGTTCCGCCGGGTGATCGCCCCGCTGGCCGCGCCCGGGTTGTTCACCACGGCGATCCTGGTGTTCATCTTCTGCTGGAACGACTTCCTGTTCGCCATCTCGCTGACCTCCACCGAGCGGTCCCGCACGGTGCCGGCCGCGCTGTCGTTCTTCACCGGCGCATCGCAGTTCGAGGACCCCACCGGGGCGATCTGCGCCGCGGCCGTCGTGATCACCGTTCCGATCATCCTGTTCGTCCTCTTCTTCCAGCGCCGCATCGTGTCCGGCCTGACCTCCGGCGCAGTCAAGGGATAGGTGAGTAGTCATGGCTGACATCGTGCTCGACAAGGTGAGCAAGAGTTTCCCGGACGGGACCGTCGCCGTGCAGGACGTCGACCTGGAGATCGCCGACGGCGAGTTCGTGATCCTGGTCGGCCCCTCGGGCTGCGGCAAGTCCACCACCCTCAACATGATCGCCGGCCTGGAGGACATCAGCTCCGGCGAGCTGCGCATCGGCGGCCAGCGGGTCAACGACAAGGCCCCCCGGGACCGGGACATCGCCATGGTCTTCCAGTCGTACGCCCTGTACCCGAACATGACGGTGCGGGAGAACATGGCGTTCCCGCTGCGACTGGCGAAGCTGGACAAGGAGACCATCAACCAGAAGGTCGACGAGGCGGCCAAGGTGCTGGAGCTGACCACCCTGCTGGACCGCAAGCCGGCCAACCTCTCCGGCGGCCAGCGCCAGCGGGTGGCGATGGGCCGGGCGATCGTCCGCCAGCCCAAGGCGTTCCTGATGGACGAGCCGCTGTCCAACCTCGACGCCAAGCTGCGGGTGCAGATGCGCACAGTGGTGTCCCGGTTGCAGAAGCAGCTCGGCACGACCACCGTCTACGTCACCCACGACCAGACCGAGGCGATGACCCTCGGCGATCGGGTGGTGATCATGCGCGGCGGCGCGGTACAGCAGGTCGGCGCTCCCCAGGAGCTCTACGACCACCCGCGCAACCTCTTCGTGGCCGGCTTCATCGGCTCCCCGTCGATGAACTTCCTGCACGCCGCCGTACAGGACGGCGGGCTGCGCACCGCGCTCGGTGACGTGCCGCTCGGCGACCGGGTCCGCCGCGAGCTGGAGGCCGCCGACGCACCCCGGGAGTTGATCCTCGGCATCCGCCCCGAGCACTTCGAGGACGCCGAACTTGTCGACGACGACACCCGCCGCCGGGGCATGGAGTTCGAGGCGCCCGTCGACATCGTCGAGTCGATGGGCTCGGACAAGTACGTCTACTTCACCGTGGAGGGCGAGAAGGCCACAGCCGCCGAGCTGGAGGAACTGGCCGCCGACGCCGGTGCCGCCGACTTCGCCGGTGCCGGCGGCAACCTGGTGACCCGGCTGTCCGCGGAGTCGCCGGTGGCCGAGGGACAATCGCGCCGGGTCTGGTTCAACCTGGAGAAGATCCACCTGTTCGACCCGGCCACCGGCCGCAACCTGACCCTGCACGAGGGGCGGGCGGCCGGCGCGCTCGCCGACTGACAACGTCCTCGGTGCGCTCAGGCCGACGACCGTGCTCGACCCTGGGGTCGGCGGGCGAACCCGCCGGCCCCCGGCCGCGTCCTGCGGGGCACGCCCGGCCGTGGCAGGGTGGTCGGAGATCGCGTCGTGAAGCGGGGTACGCATGAATCGACAACTGGCCGCGCTGGCGAAGGCGCACGGCGTGTCCACCTGGTACGAGGACTGGCGGCACCGCCGCGTCGAGGTCGCGCCGGAGACCGTGGTGGGCGTACTCGGCCTGCTCGGTGTGGACGCCACCAGCCCGGCGGCCATCGCCGACGGTCTCGCCGCCGCCCGCGCCGTCGACCGCGACGCGCTGCCGGAGACGGTAGTGCTCACCCACGGCGCCACCCGGGCACTGCCCGGCCCGGGGGTGGTGACCCTGGAGGACGGCGGCCGACGCGCCGTCGACAGCGAGCTGCCGCGAGACCTGCCGCTGGGCTGGCACCGGCTGGCCTGCGCCGGCCGGGAGGCGACGCTCGTGGTGGTGCCCCGCCGGCTGCCGGCGCCGCCGCGCACCTGGGGTTGGCTGCTCCAGCTCTACGCGCTCACCTCGGAACGCTCCTGGGGCATGGGCGACCTCGGCGACCTCGCCGACTTCACCGGCTGGGCCGGTGCCACAGGTGCGGGCCTGGTACAGCTCAACCCGCTGCACGCGGTCGGGCCGGCGCACCCGGTCGCCGCATCGCCCTACTCACCCGCCAGCCGACGCTTCGTCAACCCGCTCTACCTGCGGGTGAGCGACACCGCCGCGTACCAGGCGGCGGACCCGGCGACCCGGGCCGTGGTCGACGCCCTGCGCCCCGAACGTGGTGACCTGATCGACTACGACGAGGTGTGGACGGCCAAGCGGCACGCTCTGGAGCTGCTGCACCCGTACGCCCAACCGGTCGACCTCGCCGCGGACCCGGCGCTGGCGAGCTTCGCCACCTGGTGCGCCCTGGCCGAGCGGCACGGCAACGACTGGCGGGCCTGGCCGGCGGAGCTGCACCACCCGGACGCCCCGGCGGTCGCCGAGCAGCGCCGCCAACTCGCCGACCGAGTGGCCTTCCACGCCTGGCTGCAACACCTGTGCGATGAGCAGCTCGACGCCGTGACGGCGGCGGCCCGCGCGGCCGGGATGCCCGTCGGCGTGGTGCACGACCTGGCCGTCGGTATCGACCCGGGCGGCGCGGACGGCTGGCAGCTCGCCGACGTGCTGGCCCAGGGCGTGCGGGTCGGGGCCCCGCCCGACGACTTCAACCAGCTCGGCCAGGACTGGGGGCTCGCCGCGTGGCGCCCGGACCGGCTCGCCGCAACCGGGTACGCGGCGTACCGGGACATGCTGCGCCGGACCCTGCGGCACGCGGGCGGCCTGCGGGTCGACCACGTCGCCGGCCTGTGGCGGCTGTGGTGGGTGCCGCCGGGCGGCGGGGCCGCCGAGGGCACCTACGTCCGCTACGACGCCGAGGCGATGCTCGGCATCCTCGCCCTTGAGGCGCAGCGGGCCGGTGCGGTGGTGATCGGTGAGGATCTCGGCACCGTCCAACCCGCGGTGACCCGAGGGCTGCGCGGGCGCAACATGCTCGGCTCGACGGTGCTGTGGTTCGCGCGCGACGACGAGGGTGGCTTCGTCCCACCGGCCCGGTGGCCGCGCAACGCTCTCGCCACGATCTCCACCCACGACCTGCCGACCGCACCGGGCTTCCTGACCGGCGAGCACGTGCGGGTACGCGACGAACTGAAGCTGCTCGACACCGACGCGGCGGTGGAACGGGCCCGCGCCGTCGCGGACCGGGAGCGGCTGCTCACGATGTTGCGGGCCGAGCGCCTGCTGCCCGATGCGGCGCTGCCCGACCCGGAGCTGCCCGACCCGGAGCTGCCTGGCCCGGAGCTGCCTGGCCCGGCGCTTGCCGGCCCGGCCGCGACACCCGGTCCGGCGCTGTCCGGTCCGGCGGCGACATCCGGCCCAGAGCTGTCCGACCCGGCCGCGACACCCGATCCGGCCCTGAGTCAGTCGGCCGTGACATCCCCCGACGGCGAGGTGGTGGTGGCGATGCACGCCGCGCTCGCGGCTAGCCCGGCCCGGCTGCTCGGCGTCTCCCTCTACGACGTGCTCGGCGAGGTGCGCCAGCCCAACCTGCCCGGCACGGTCGACGAATATCCCAACTGGCGGTTGCCGCTGCCGGCCACCCTGGCGCAGATCCGCGCGGACCCCCGGGTGGCCCGGGTCGTCGCCCTGCTCAACACGGCACGTCCGCGATCGGGTGATGGGCGGTCGGCCCGCCCACGATCGGGTGACGCGCGGTCGACACGTCCACCATCGGGTGACGCGCGATCGGCGCGCCCGCCCGAGGACTGACGCCCGACCGGCCGGGCCAGACTGGACCAGACCAGGCCAAGCCAGACCAGAGCAGGCCAGACCGGGCTTAGCCGCTGTCCGTTGGTGGCGCGCAGCGGTCAGGCCGGCCAGTCGAAGCGGGGAGGCAGCCCGAGGAAGTCGGCGTACCGCCGCAGCGCCTGCTCGACGCGGGCCCGCTCGTCCGCCGCCATCGGGGTCAGTGGCTGGATCGTGATGGTGACCGCGGACCGGCCCACCTTGCGTTTCCACAGGCCCACCACCCGGCCGGCGCGGACCACTGTGGCCTGGAAGATGCCGTTGTTGCCCGGCACCACTGCCGCCTGGTGCGCCGGGTCGAGCATCAGCGTGCGGTCACGGTAGCCGAGCAGGTACTCGTCGAAGCCGGGCAGCACCACCACGTCGTCCACCGCGTCGCGCGGCGCGTCGGCAAGGGCCGCGTCGACGTGCATCGGCTCGCCGTCCACCCGGACCGGGCTCAGCACGTCGCCGGCGGCGGCCAGCCCGCGCCGGGCGTCGGTCACTGTGAGGCCGGTCCAGCCGGCGAACTCGCGGGCGGTGACCGGCCCGTGCCCGCGGACGTAGCGGTGGGCGAGCAGGGCCAGCGCCTCGTCCCGCTCCAGCCGGCGTGCGTCGGGCGCCCACTCGTCGAGCAGGGCGAAGGTCTGTTCGGTGCCGACGTTCGGTGCCACACAGGTCACCCCGCGCACACTGGCGAACCAGAGCAGGTGGTAGCCGCGTTGACCGTCGGTGCCCAGGCCGGCTTCGCGCAGGGTCGCCAGGCACTCCGCGCGGGTGAGCCGGCCGCCGCCGGCCAACGCGGTGCCGAGGACGTCAAGCGCCCGATCCGCGTCGGCCTCCGTCAGCCCGAGCTGTGCCCGGCGGGTCGCCGCGCCGGCAAGTGACCGAACGCCGGTCAGCTCCAGCATCCAGCGGGCGTCGGCGGGTGGGACGAGGTGCACGGTGCCCCGCATCGGCCAGGTGCGCAGCGCCTCACGCCGTTCCAGGGCCGCCTGCACCTCCGCGACGGTCCAACCGGGCAGCCGAGCGCCAAGTGACCACAGCCCGCTGGCGAGATCCTGTGCCTGCATCGCGCCGAACCACTCGACCACCTCGGCGACGCCAGTGGGTCGGGTGCTCGGATGCGGGCGCAGCAGCAGGCTTGTCATCCGCAGCGCCAACGCGTCGGCGGCGCTGAGGTCCACAGGCATCGGGCGGTCCTTTCGTGGCTGGACGGCCAGCCTAGAGCCGGCCACCGACACCGCCGCAGATCGGAGGCGTAACGGTGGTCGTCGGGGGAATGCGGCTCGCCGGAAGTGCGCGCGCCGCGCGTACGGAAGGGACTCTCATGACTGCCGCAAGCGAGCCGGCCCGGGGTGCCGGCGCACCGGCCGGATCCCGGACCCATCGGGGGGACGCCAGCGCGAAGACGAGCGCTGCCGCCACCTTCGCCCTGGTGTTCGGGGTGGCCGGTCTCTTCAGTGTGTTGACGGCGATCCTCGCCTGGTTGGGGCTGGTGCTCGGCATCATCGGGATCATCCTCGGCATCGTCGGCCTCAAGATGGCGCGCCGACCCGGGGTCACCGGTCGTGGCGTGTCGATCGGCGGGCTGGTGCTGAGCATCCTGGCCGTGCTGATCGGCCTCGGACTGGCCGCGGGCATCACCACGTTCGTCAACAACGAGAACGCGGTGGACCGGCTCCAGACCCAGGTCGACAAGCTGCGGGACAAGCTCGACTGATGCCGCGTCGGCTCGGTCCAGGCCCGTGAGCGCGATGATCCTGCGGCATCAGGCTGATCCAGAGGCACTGCGCTCACCGGGCCGCCACCCGCCACGGCGCGTCACAGTAGGGTGGGCGGCGTGCTCCGCCAGGTCACCGCGATCCGCTACGTCACCCCGCTGCGCGAGGGTGGGTCGCTGCCGGGCGTGGTGGAGGCCGACGACCTGGGCACGTACGTGGCGAAGTTCCGCGGCGCCGGCCAGGGGCCCAAGGCGCTGATCGCCGAGGTGATCTGCGGCGAGCTGGCCCGCCGTCTGGAGCTGCGGGTGCCCCCACTGGTCGTGCTCGACATCGACCCGGTCATCGGGCGGGCCGAGCCCGACCAGGAGGTGCAGGAGTTGCTGCGCAACAGCGGCGGCGCCAACCTGGGGATGGATTTCCTGCCCGGGGCGCTGGGCTTCGACCCGCTGGCGCACCCCGTCGACCCGGTGCTGGCCTCCCGGGTGCTCTGGTTCGACGCGTACGTGGAGAACGTCGACCGGAGTTGGCGCAACCCCAACCTGCTGATCTGGCACCGGGAGTTGTGGCTGATCGACCACGGGGCCTCGCTGTACTTCCACCACAACTGGCCCCGAGCCGAGGCGGCCGTGCACCGTGCCTACCGGGCTGACGACCACGTCCTCGCCCCGTACGCCTCCCGGCTGGCCGACGCCGACGCCGAGCTGGCTCCCCGGGTCACCCCGGAGTTGCTCACCGAGGTGTTGGCGCTGGTGCCGGCGGAGTGGCTGACCGCCGCCGACTTCGAGACGGCCGACGCCGCTCGCGCCGCGTACCTGGAACATCTGTCCCGCCGGGTCGCCCGCACCGCCGACTGGCTGCCGCAGGGGAGCGCGGCATGAGGCAACCCTTCGAGTACGCGCTGATCCGGCTGGTGCCCCGCATCGAGCGGGGCGAACAGATCAACGTCGGGGTGCTGCTCTACTGCCAGCAGCGGGACTTCCTGGCCGCGCGTACACACCTGGACGCCGACCGGGTCCGCGTGCTGGCGCCGGACGTCGATCTGCCGGCGGTGGCCGCGGTGCTCTCCTCCTGGGACCGGACGTGCTCCGGCGACGGGCCGGCGACCCGGATGCGGCTCGGTGAGCGGTTCCACTGGCTGGTCGCTCCGCGCAGCACGATGATCCAGACCGGGCCGGTGCACACCGGGCTCACCGTCGACCCGGCGGCCGAGTTGGAACGGTTGATGGCGGCCCTGGTCCACTGAGCGGCGGCAGCCGGCGACGGGCCCCTGATCGCGCTGCGCCAGCGTCGTTGCTGGCGGAGCGCGATCCCCCGTTCAGGTGCCCGGTGCGGGGCGGCGGCTGGTTCCCACCGGCACCGGTGGCATCAGGATCGCCGTCCGTAAGGGTCGTGGGGTCGAAACAGTCGGGAAGTTGCGGAAAACTTGAGCAGGCGGTCCGGAACAGGGGTCCGCGCGTCCTGCCGTTAGAGGTCACGCCCACCGGGTAGTCGCGGGAGCTGACCCGAGACGAGAAGGGGACATCTGATGGCTGCCCAGACCAAGGTAGCGGTGATCTACTACAGCGCCACAAGCATCACGTACCAGATGGCGCAGGCCGTCTGCGAGGCCGCCGGAGATGCCGGCGCCGACGTGCGCCTGCGCAAGGTACGCGAGCTGGCGCCGGACGAGGCGATCCGGTCCAACTCCGGCTGGCAGGCGCACCATCTGGAGACCCAGGATGTGCCCGAGGCGATGGTCGACGACCTGGCCTGGGCCGATGTGGTGATCATGGGTGCGCCCACCCGGTACGGCATGGTCGCGGCCCAGCTCAAGCAGTTCATCGACACGACCGGCCCGCTCTGGGCCCAGGGTGCGCTCGCCAACAAGGTCTACGCCGCCTTCACCTCGACGGCGACGTCGCACGGCGGGCAGGAGACCACGCTGACCTCGCTCTTCAACGTCTTCTACCACTGGGGTGGCGTCGTGGTCCCCCCCGGTTACACGGACACCAGCCAGTTCATCGCCGGCAACCCGTACGGTGCCTCGCACACGAGCAACAACGGCGAGATCGCCCCGGACGCCGTGGCACTCGGCGCCTGCGCGCTCACCGCGCGGCGTGCGGTGCTGATCGGATCCGCGTTGAAGGCGGGCCTGGCCGGCTGACGGCGGGAGGGGACCGGTGGCACGGGCGGGGGCTCTCGGCCCGTCCACGCCACCGGTCACATCAGCCCTACCCGGCGACGGGACGGCTATGCGTGCCCGCCGGTGGCGGACAGCTCATCGGCGCGCGGTGCCGGCAGCAGACCAGTCAGCAGCTCGGTCAGCACCGCGAGCCCGTCCGGGCTGAGCACCGACTCGGGGTGGAACTGCACCCCGGCGAAGCCGCGCCCCCGGAGGGCGTGCACGGCGCCGTCGTCCGCGTCCCGGGCCAGTTCCACCGGCCCGTACGCGCTGGCCAGCAGGTCCGCGTCCGCGCGGGCGGTGAACGTGGAGTAGAACCCGACCCGGCGGACCCGGCCGAACAACGACACCTCCCGCTGCATGCCCTGATAGGGCGCCTCCCGGCGGTGCAGGGGCAGCCCCAGCAGCCCGGCCAGCACCTGATGGCCGAGGCAGACCGCGAGGGTGGGACGGCCGGTCGCCAGCAGCTCGGTCAGCAACTCCCGCACCGCCACCATCTTCGGCTCGTCCAGGCTGCCCGGGTCGCCCGGCCCGGGACCGACCACCACCAGGTCGTAGCCGTCGACGGGGCCTCCCGCGTGCCACGGCCGCAGGCTCACCGCGAGGCCCAGCGCGCCCAACTGGTGGGCAAGCATCCCGGTGAAGGTGTCCTCCGCGTCCACGATCAACACCCGTCGGCCGGCCAGGCCGGGCAACCGCGACGCGTCCGGCGCCCGTTGGTCAAGCCAGAACCGCGCCAGCGGCGCGTTGCGCGCGGCCAGCGCGTCGCGTACCTCCGGGTCGTCGGCCAGCCGCGCGACGGGGCTGCCGCCGGTGGACGCCGCCGGCCCGAGGCCGAGCGCGGCCAGCACACCGGCGGCCTTGGCGTGCGTCTCCGCCACCTCGCCGGCCGCCGTCGAGTGCCGGACCAGGGTGGCGCCCACCGGCACCCGCAGGTGACCGGTGGGGGAGATCTCGGCGGTACGGATCAGGATCGGCGCGTCAAGCGTCTGCCGACCGGCCTCGTCGTGGCCGAGCAGGGCCAGCACACCGGCGTAGTACCTGCGGCCGCGACCCTCGTGTCGGGCGATCACGCGGCAGGCGTTCTCCATCGGGCTGCCGGTCACGGTCGGGGCGAACATCGTCTCGCGCAGCACCTCCCGAACGTCGCGGGTGCCCCGCCCGGCCAGCAGGTACTCGGTGTGCGCCAGGTGCGACATCTCCTTCAGGTACGGGCCGATCACCTGGCCGCCGTCCTCGGCGACGGTGGCCATCATCTTCAGCTCCTCGTCGAGGACCATGTACAGCTCCTCGACCTCTTTCGGGTCGGCGAGGAAGCGCAGCAGTGCCGCCCGGTCGGCGGTGCCACCACCGGACCGGAAGGTGCCGCTTATCGGGTTCATCATGACCAGCCCGTCGTCGACGCTCACGTGCCGCTCCGGGCTGGCGCCGACGAGCGTCCGGGTGCCGGTGTGCACGACGAACGTCCAGTACGCGCCGCGTTCGGCGACAAGCAACCGGCGTAGCGCGGCAAGCGCGGCCACCAGTGGTCGGCCCTGCACTGTGGCGTGCAGGGTGCGGTGGATGACGAAGTTCGCCCCCTCGCCGCGGCCGATCTCCTCGGCGAGCACCCGCTGCACGGTGCGGGCGTACTCCTCGTCGGTGACGTCGAAGGCGGCGTCGGTGGTGCGGACCGGTTCGTCGGGCAGTGCGGCCAGGGCGTCGGCCAGCGGGATCCGCCGATGCTCGCGGATCTGGAGGCACTCCAGCGCGGCGCCGTCGTCGACGCAGGCGAAGCCCCGCTCGGTGATCTGGCGGTACGGCACCAGGGCCAGCGTCCGCGCTCCGGGCGTGCCCGGCGGCAGCGGAATGTCGGCGAGGCGCTCGACGGTGTCGACGGGGCCGGTGAACAACTCCAGCTCGTCGGCCCCGTCGCGGCGCAGCAGCGCGAAGGGGCCCGGGTCGCCGCCGCTGGTCACGGCGGTGAGCAGGTCGGTCAGGTGGGTCATCGGAGTCTCCGTGGGGCCGGGCGCCGCCGGTCGGGGCGGCCATCCGGGCCGGGGAGAACCGGCGGCCGCCTCGATGGCGGCCGCGTGGATGGAGCTACGCGCGGAGGGTGGCCGCCGGGTCGGCGGGCCACCAGCAGGTCAGTTGCGCGAGCATGTGATCCACCCTACGCGCCCGGAGGCCGCCTGACACCGGGTAACTTGACCGGCGATGAACATTCTCGCGCTCGATCTGGGTACCTCCTCGGTACGCGGGCTCGTGCTGGACTCCGACAGCCGTCCGCTGCCCGGTGCCCTGGCCCGGCGCAAGGTCGACCTCGCCATCGGCGACGACGGCACCGGCACGCTGTCCGGCCCCGGCTACCTCGCCTGCCTGATCGAGTGCCTCGACGAGTTGGCCGACGCCGGGCACCTGCACGACGTCGACCTGGTGGCGATCTCCGCCCAGTGGCACTCGGTGCTCCCGCTCGACCGCGACGGCACCCCGATCGGCCCGGTGGTCACCTGGCTGGACACCCGGCCCGCGCCGGTCGGCGGCACGTCCGGACCGTCCGACCCGGACGGCTTCCATCAGCGCACCGGCTGCTGGTGGCACCGCTCGTACTGGTCGATGCGGTTGCCCTGGCTGCGCGAGCAGTCCGGCACCCCGATCGCCCGGTTCGTGGGCCTGCCCGAGTACGTGCTGGGCGAGCTGCTCGACGACGCGCCCATGTCGGTGTCCCAGGCCTCCGGGACCGGTCTGCTGGACCTGCGCACCCTGCGCTGGGACGAGGAGGCGCTGACCCTGGCCGGGGCGCGGCCGGGGGACCTGCCGCCTCTCGGCGAGTTGGACTGGCACGGTCGGCTCCGGGCCGACCTGGCCCGCCGGTGGCCGCAGTTGGCGCAAGCACGGTGGTCACCGCCGGTGGGCGACGGTGGGGCGTCGAACGTCGGCTCGGGCTGCGTCGATCCGAGCCGGGCCGCGGTCA
Organism: Micromonospora sp. NPDC023888; assembly: GCF_040639415.1. Classification (NCBI taxonomy): domain Bacteria; kingdom Bacillati; phylum Actinomycetota; class Actinomycetes; order Micromonosporales; family Micromonosporaceae; genus Micromonospora; species Micromonospora sp. NPDC023888. Next base: position 131,800 of record NZ_JBEZZW010000005.1, read on the forward strand.
CCGTGGGCACCTCGGCGGCGGTACGGCTGATGCAGCGGATCCCGGCGGGCGAACCGATGCCCCGGCTCCCCGAGCGACTGTGGCGCTACCGGGTCGACCACGACCACGTGGTCACCGGCGCGGCGTACGGCTGCGGCGGCAACCTGTTCGCCTGGGCGAACCGGGAGCTGCGGTTGCCCCAGGGTGCTGAGCTGGACGCGGCGCTGGCGCTGGTGCCGGCCGGTGGTGGCCGACCTGCCGACCCCCGTTTCGGTGGCGACCGGCCGCCCGGCCTGGCGCCGGCGGGCAGCGGCCAGCTCCGCCAACTCAGTTTCAGCACCACCGCGGTGGACATCCTGGCCGGTCTGATGCAGGGGCTGTGTGAGCTGGTCGCCGAGGATCTCGTGGTGCTGGAGTCCACGATCGACAAACCGGTGGGTGTGGTGCTGGGCGGGGGTGCGGTGGCCGCCTCGGTGTGGTGGCGGCAGGCCTTCGCCGCCGCGTTGGCACCGCGACCGGTGTCGCACCAACGCAACCCGGAGATCGGTGCCACCGGCGCGGCACTTGTGGCGTTGGGTCGGTTCGGAGACGCGATCGAGCTTGCCGACATCGGCCGGACGGACGAGCTGGTCTTGCCGACCACGGCAGGACGTTCCCACCCGCAGTATCCTTCCTGAACTTCCGCGTCGCCCGGGCCGTTGACAGCGCTCCCGAGCCTGGTTGGATGGACTGCGCTCCCCGGACCGCGGTGGACGCGGTAGGACCGAGGAGGCAGGGTGGCGGTGGGTTCCGACCCGGCGAACGGCACGGTGTCGAACCACCGCCGACGCCGCTTCGACGTCCGAGTCGTACCGCATCGACGGCGGTCACCGTTCCGGCTGCGGGACTGGCGGATGAGCACGAAGCTCGCGACGGTGCTGATGGTGCCGTCGATGGCGTTCCTGGTGCTCGCCGGGGTGCAGACAAGCGCGTTGGTGGGGCGGACGACGGCGTTGAACGACTTCTCCCGCCAGGTCGGCATCGGCCGGCAGATCACCGCGGTGGTGCACCAGCTCCAGCAGGAGCGCGACCGCTCGGCGGGCGAGCTGGGTGAGCTGCGCAAGGGCGGCGACCGGGAAATTGCGGTGACCAACCTGAGGCCGTTGCAGGCGGCGACCGACCGGGCCATCGGGGACCTGCGTCGGGCCGCCGAGCCGCTCGCGGACGCCGACGCGTCCTGGCGGGTCGCCTTCTCCGAGGCGGTGGAGGCGTACGAGCAGGTCGTCGACATCCGGCCGGCGATCCCGCCGGCGGTGCTCAGCAGCGACACGATCCTGAGCAACTACCACCGGGCGGTCGGGGCGATGCTCGACCTGCTCGCCGAGCCGACGCCCGGTCAGGACCAGCCCGCGTTGAACGACGCGGTCCTGCGCTACGTGCAGTTGGCCCGGGTCAAGGAGATCTCCTCCCGGCTCCGGGCCCAGCTCTACGCCGCCTCCCGCGCCGGCGGGTACGGCACCGAGGACCGGGTGCTCCTCACGGATCTGCGCGGCCAACAGTTGACCGCGCTCGGCGCGTTCCGGGTGGCCGCGACGAACGACCAGATCCGCCGCTACGACGAGACCACGCAGAACCCGGCGTTCCAGGTCGCCACGCGGCTGGAGGAACGCAGCCTGCCGGCCAGCGACGCGGCGCCGAAGGTGCTGCCGTCGGAGCAGTGGTGGACGTCCAGCCAGCAGCGCCAGGACCTGCTGCGCCAGCTTGAGGCGGGGGTGCTCGACGACGCGGTGCGCCAGGCCGACGACGCCAGCAACGGTCAGCTACGGACCACCCTGCTCGTCGTCGGCGGAGTCGTCGCGGTCCTGCTCGTCGCCCTGCTGATCTCGTTGCTCGTCGGGCGGTCGGTGGCCCGTTCGATGCGGCTGCTGCGTAGTCAGGCGCTGCGGATCGCGCAGGTCGAACTGCCGGACGCGCTGGACCGCCTGAAGACCGTCACCGGTGGGGTGCCCGGCATCGACGTCGCGCCGGCGGTGGTCCGCTCGCTCGACGAGATCGGTGAGCTGGCCGAGGCGTTCGTGGCGGTGCACCGCAGCGCGGTCACCGTCGCCGTCGAGCAGGCGCTCATGCGGCGCAACGTCAACGCGATGTTCGTCAACCTGGCCCGCCGCAGCCAGGTGCTCGTGGAACGCCAACTGGAGCTGCTGGACGACCTGGAGCGTGAGGAGAGCGACCCGGACCAGTTGGAGAACCTGTTCAAGCTCGACCACCTGGCCGCCCGTATGCGCCGCAACGACGAGAGTCTGCTGGTGCTCGCGGGCACCGATTCGACCCGGCGGTGGAACCGGCCGGTTGGTATCGGGTCGATGCTGCTGGCCGCCGCCGCGGAGATCGAGCAGTACCAGCGGGTCCGCATCGAGTCGGTGGCCGACGTGTACGTGGTCGGGCACGCCGTCGGCGAGCTGGTGCACATGTTGGCCGAGCTGCTGGAGAACGCCACGGCCTTCTCCCGCCCGGACACCCTCGTGGTGGTGACCGCCAGGGTCGAGGCCGCTACCGCGCTGATCGAGATAGTCGACAGTGGTCTCGGGATGAGCCCGGCCGCGCTGGCCGAGGCGAACGCGGTGCTGTCCAGCCCTCCGGCCGCGGATGTCGCGGCGGTGGAGCGGATGGGACTTTTCGTGGTCAGCCACCTGGCCGCCCGACTGGGCGTCCGCGTGCGCCTCGACGGCGGTCACGACGGCCTGGTCGCCCGGCTCGTGCTGCCCGCTGGGCTGTTGGCGCCGGCGGGTGCGGTGGAGCTTGATCCACCGGCGCCGGCCCGGATGCTGGCCACGAGCGCCGCGCGGGGAATGGCCGCACCGCCCGGGAACGCCCGGGAGGCAGGTGCCCCGGGGCCGGACCTCGGTGCCACTGACCTGCCGGTGGCCGGCCGGCGTCCGGCGGTGACCGTGCCGCGTCAGGCCCGTCCGGTGCCGCTGCGCTCCGAGGATGTGCTGGCCCCGGCCGCCGCGAACGGCGGCGGTGCGGGCTGGTGGTCGCGGCAGGGTCCGCCCGCGTCGGCGGTGCCCGCGGCGGCGGCGCCGCCGGCCATTCCGGTGACCGGCGGCACGAACGAGCGGGGGCTGCCGGTCAGGGTGCCGATGGCGCAGTTGAGCGCGGTCACCCGCACGGCACAACCGACCTCGGCGCCGAACCGCGTCGACCCGGACCCGGAAGCGGTCGGCGGCATGCTTTCCCGGCTCTACAGCGGGGTGCGGCGCGCCGAGGCCGAGGACACCACCGAGATACCCGTGCCACCGTCCGGGGGGCACGACGAAGGGGGACGACGACAGTGACGACGTTGAGCCAGGAGGCGCGTGACCTGAGCTGGCTGGTGAGCGCGTTTGCGGACCGGGTGCCGGGCGTGGCGCACGCGGTGGTGGTCTCCTCGGACGGGCTGCTGGTGGCGATCTCCGACCACCTGCCCCGCGACAACGCGGACAAGCTCGCGGCGGTGACCTCCGGGCTGATGAGCATCACGGCGGGCGCGGCGCAGATGTTCGACGGTGACGTCGTCAAGCAGACGGTGGTCGAGATGGGCCGCGGCTACTTCCTGGTGATGCAGATCCGCGACGGTTCGATCCTTGCCACCTTGGCGGCCGGGGACGCGGACATCGGTGTGGTGGGCTACGAGATGGCCCGGTTGGCCAAGCAGGCGGGGGAGATGCTCACCCCGGCGCTGCGAGCGGAGTTGCAGCAGGCGCTGCCCCGCTGACCGGCCGGTCCGGGACCCGGACGGTCACCGGCTCACCCGAGCCGAGCCGTCCGGGCCCGGCATTCTCCGGTGGCCGCCCGCTCAGAAGCCGCCGTCGGTGATGACGGAGCGGTACCAGGTGGCGCTGCTCTTGAGCACCCGCCGCTGGGTCGGGTAGTCCACGTAGACGAGCCCCCAGCGCTGGTCGTAGCCCGCGTCCCACTCGAAGTTGTCAAGCAGCGACCAGACGTGGAAGCTCTCCAGTGGCACCCCGGCGGCGATGGCTCGGTGCACGGCGGTGAGGTGGTCGCGCAGGAAGCTGATCCGGCCCGCGTCGTGGACGGTGTCGTCCGCCGCCAGCGTGTCCGGTGTGGGCAGGCCGTTCTCGGTAATGGTGAGTGGGATCGGACCGTAGTCGCGGGTGACCCGGGTCAGCAGGTCGTACATTCCCTCGGGGTAGATCTGCTGCCACTCGGCCTCGGAGGTCGCCCAGCGTCGCACTGTGCTGCCGTCGCCGGTGACGTAGATCGGTGTGTAGTACTGCACGGCGAGCAGGTCGACCGGCGCCGAGATGATCTTCAGGTCGCCGTCGCGGATGCCCTGGACCATCCGGCTCTGCGGGCCCAGGTCGGCCAGCAGGTCCTCGGGGTAGCTGCCCCGGAGCAGGGAGTCGAGGTAGAGGCGGTTCTCGTAGCCGTCGTAGAGGTGGGCGGCGGCGGCGGCCTGCGCGGAGTCGTCGGCGGGGTAGCAGGGGTGCAGGTTGAGCGCGGGGCCGATCCGGCTGTCGCTGCCGCTTGCCCGCAGCGTGCCGACGGCGAGCCCGTGCGCGAGTTGCAGGTGGTGGGCGACCAGGTAGGCGGCGTCCGGGTCCTGCCGGCCGGGGGCGTGGTGGCCGGTGAGGTAGCCGTTCTGCACCACGGTCTTGGGCTCGTTGATGGTCAGCCACGCCGGCACCCGGTCGCCCAGGGCGCGGAAGACCACGTCGGCGTAGTCGGCGAAGCGGTGGGCGGTGTCGCGCGACTCCCAGCCGCCGGCGTCCTGTAGTGCCTGCGGGAGGTCCCAGTGGAACAGGGTGGCCATCGGGGCGATGCCACGCTCGTGCAGGCCGTCGATGAGCCGGCGGTAGAAGTCGAGCCCGCGCTGGTTGGGCAGACCGCTGCCGTCGGGCTGGATCCGTGGCCAGGAGATGGAGAAGCGGTAGCTGCGCAGCCCGAGGTCGCGCATGAGGTCGAGGTCCTCGGTGTACCGGTGGTAGTGGTCGGCGGCCACGTCACCGGTGTCGCCGTTACGGGTGCTGCCCGGGACGCGGCTGAAGGTGTCCCAGACGGACTCACCGCGCCCGTCCTCCTTCGCGGCGCCCTCGATCTGGTACGCCGAGGTGGCCGCGCCCCAGCCGAAGTTGTCGGGGAAGCGCAGTGGGCCGGCGGGCCCGGTAGGTATCGACATGGATTCTCCTCATGGATACGGGGCCACCGCCGAGATTCGGGAGCGCTCCCAGAATAGGCCAGGGGCGGCCGGCCCGGTCAGCTGGCCGTCATGGCGGCCGGCGATGGCGGGTCGAGGCGGTTGGGGGCCCCAGACAGCGAACGAGGCCGCCGGGCGGCGCGGCGCGCCTGTCCCGTCGGCCTCTTTTCCCATCGTGTACGGGGGTTTAGTGTGGGGACGGGGGAGGGCAACCCCCGTCCCCACCGTAACTGCACACACACGGGCGGAATTTGGGTCCTGCCGTGCGTGTCGCGCGGGAGCCGGGCCACGCGAGTGGCTCTGGTTCCACCTCCCTCCGTAAGGCGGGACGATGGCTGACGACGGCGTCCGGGCTGGCCCGTCGTCGGCCCTCGGGCTGGTTCGCCGGGCCCGTCAGAAACGACCCCAGCGATCTTCTTGTTGGAACCTTGTCGATGGAAGCGCTCCCATCGACCGATGTTGCGACTGTAACGCCCGTCACGGCTTTGTGAAAGACCCAAAACGAGATCGAAACAACGAGCTGAACGAGTGGCGTCTGCGCTTGTTGTGGGAGCGCTTCCATGGCAGACTGTCGATTCAACGCGACAGGAGCCACATCGCGTGAGCGCGGGTTCACCGAGGGCAGCCGGCAGCACTATTCCGGTCACGGTCACCCGATCGCAGCCGGCGGGACCCCCTCCCGTGCGGGCCGCACCGCCCTACCCCGGCCGGGCCCGGGGGAGACCACCTTCCCGGCGCCTCGAATCTCCCGCGGACCACCACCCACGCGGGCAGGCGCCTTCGCCGGGGACCGTCCCGGCCTGGTCCGAGGAGACACCGCGCACATGAGACAACTGGCAAGACGCCGTCGAGTGGCGATCATCGCTGCCGCCGCGCTCGCCGCCGGCGGGGTGACCCTGCCCGCCGGCGCCGCACAGGCCGCGCCCGCCTGCGACGTGGTCTACGCGACCAACGACTGGAACAACGGCTTCACCGCGAACGTCACCATCAAGAACCTGGGTGACCCGGTGAGCAACTGGACGCTCAAGTGGACCTTCCCGACCAGCGGTCAGCGGGTCACCCAGGGCTGGTCGGCCAAGTTCAGCCAGTCCGGCAGCGAGGTCACCGCGACCAACGAGTCGTACAACGGCAACCTCGGCACCGGGGCCTCCACCACCATCGGCTTCAACGGCTCCCACTCGGGCAGCAACCCGAAGCCCACCTCGTTCACGCTCAACGGCACCCCGTGCAACGGCACCCCGGCCAACCAGCCGCCGACGGTCTCCCTCGGCCTGCCGGCCGGGCCGTTCACCGCGCCGGCCGACGTGCCGCTGACCGCGACCGCCAGTGACCCGGACGGGACGATCAGCAAGGTCGAGTTCTACCGCAACGGCCTGCTGATCAACACCGACACCTCCGCGCCGTACGCGTACACGCAGGAGGACCTGCCGGCCGGCAGCTACACGGTCCAGGCCAAGGCGTACGACAACGCCAACGGCATCGGCGTCGCCGAGAAGGCGTTCACCGTCGGCGCCGCCAACGGCCCGACACTTGTCGCCACGCCGTCCGCGGTGAGCGTCAGCGAGGGTGGCACCTCCACCTTCAACCTGAAGCTCAGCGCCGCGCCGACCTCAAACGTGCCGGTCACCCTCACCCCCACCGGCGACGCCGACGTCACGGTCTCGCCGACCACCGCCACGCTGACCCCGAGCAACTGGAACACCGGGGTCACCGTCACGGTCGCCGCGGCGGAGGACACCGACACCCTGGGTGGCGCCGCCACCATCACCGCCTCCGCCACCGGCCTCGCCTCGCTGGCGGTCACCGCCACCGAGATCGACAACGACACCCCCGGCGGGGACAACGCCTACATAGCGAAGTTCCTCGAGCAGTACGGCAAGATCAAGAACTCGGGCTACTTCAGCCCCGAGGGCGTGCCGTACCACTCGGTCGAGACGCTCATCGTCGAGGCGCCGGACCACGGGCACGAGACCACCTCGGAGGCGTTCAGCTTCTGGATCTGGTTGGAGGCCCAGTACGGCCGCGTCACCCAGAACTGGGCGCCGTTCAACAACGCCTGGACGGTGATGGAGAAGTACATCATCCCGTCGCACGCCGACCAGCCCACCGCGGGCTCCGCCGGCACCCCGCAGTACGCCGCGGAGTACAACCTGCCCAGCCAGTACCCCTCGGCGTTGCAGCCCAACGTCCCGGTCGGCCAGGACCCGCTCCGCTCGGAGCTGCAGTCCACCTACGGCACCGGCGACATCTACGGCATGCACTGGCTGATGGACGTCGACAACACCTACGGCTTCGGCCACTGCGGTGACGGCACGACCAAGCCGGCGTACATCAACACCTTCCAGCGGGGCACCCAGGAGTCGGTGTGGGAGACCATCCCGCAGCCGTCCTGCGACACCTTCAAGCACGGCGGTCAGTACGGCTACCTCGACCTGTTCGTCAAGGACACCGGCGCCCCCGCCAAGCAGTGGAAGTACACCAACGCCCCGGACGCCGACGCCCGCGCCGTGCAGGCCGCGTACTGGGCGCTGACCTGGGCCAAGGCGCAGGGCAAGCAGGCCGACGTCGCCGCCACCGTGGCCAAGGCCGCAAAGATGGGCGACTACCTGCGGTACGCGATGTTCGACAAGTACTTCAAGAAGATCGGCAACTGCATCGGGGCCAGCACCTGCCCCGCCGGCAGCGGCAAGGACTCGGCGCACTACCTGCTGTCCTGGTACTACGCCTGGGGCGGCGCGTACGACGCCAGCCAGAACTGGTCCTGGCGGATCGGCTCCAGCCACAACCACTTCGGCTACCAGAACCCGTTCGCGGCCTGGGCGCTGACCAACACGCCGGAGCTGAAGCCGCAGTCGTCGACAGCGGTCGCCGACTGGACCAAGAGCTTCGACCGGCAGCTGGAGTTCTACACCTGGCTCCAGTCCGCCGAGGGTGGCATCGCGGGCGGCGCCACCAACAGCTGGGACGGTAGCTACGCCCAGCCGCCGGCCGGCACCAGCACCTTCTACGGCATGTTCTACGACGTCGACCCGGTCTACAACGACCCGCCGTCCAACCAGTGGTTCGGCATGCAGGCCTGGTCGATGCAGCGGATCGCCGAGTTGTACCTGCAGACCGGCAACGCGAAGGCCAAGGCGCTGCTGGACAAGTGGGTGCCGTGGGCGATCGCCAACACCACTGTCGGCACCAACTGGTCGATCCCGTCGGACATGGCGTGGACCGGTCAGCCGACCACCTGGAACCCGTCCAGCCCGCAGCCGAACACCGGCCTGCACGTCGAGGTGATCAGCAAGGGCCAGGACGTCGGCGTCGCCGCCTCCTACGCCCGGATCCTGATCGCGTACGCGGCGAAGTCGGGCAACGCGGCGGCCAAGACGACCGCCAAGGGGCTGCTCGACGCGCTCTCCGCCGCCAGCGACGCCAAGGGTGTCTCCACCACCGAGAAGCGTGGCGACTACCGGCGCTTCGACGACAAGTACGACGCCTCCACCGGGCAGGGCGTCTACGTCCCGCCGGGCTGGACCGGGAAGATGCCGAACGGCGACGCCATCGCCGCCGGCAAGAGCTTCCTCGACCTCCGGTCCTTCTACAAGAACGACCCGGACTGGCCGAAGGTGCAGGCGTACCTGGACGGTGGCGCGGAGCCCAGCTTCAACTACCACCGGTTCTGGGCACAGGCGGACGTCGCCATGGCGTACGCCGACTACGGCAGCCTGTTCCCGAACGGCTGACAACGACCCGGGGTGGGTGGCGTGGACCGCCCACCCCGGGATCCGGCCCGGGGTCCGAGGAACGACGGACCCCGGCCGGCGGACGGCCTGACACCCACGGTCAGGCCGGGGTGGGCCGGCCATCTGGCCGACGCAGCGGATCGGCTGGCCCACCCCACCGCCCGGACTGGAGCCAACCGCAAAAAAGCCCAGAAATTCGGGCCGTCACGGGATCACGCCGAGGTCCGCAACGGAGTAACGTACGTCACCGGAGAGGCCGCTCCCCCCGTGGCGGCCTCTCCACTTTTTTGCCCGCACAGCCCCGTATCGGCGGTGGTTCAGCCCGCCGGTGCCGTCGGCTCTCCGTCGACCGGATGGCGCAGACCGGGGTGCCCGGCCGGCAACGACCGCCGCAGCACCACCCAGCTCAATGCCAGCGCCGCCGCGACCAGCGGCCAGGTCAGCGCCACCCGGGCCACCACCAGCGCGAGCACCTGCCCACCGAGGTACAGCGGCACGAACACCGCCAGCCGCACCAGGTAGGTCGCCGTCCACACCCAACTCGCCCGGCCGTAGCCGCGCAGCAGCGCCCGGTCGCGCCGCCACCGGGTGCGCTGACCCAGCACCCCGCCGACCAACACACCGAGCAGCGGCCAGCGCACCACGATGCTGACCGCCCAGACGAGAGCGCTGGCGGCGTTGGACAGCACCTGAATGAGAAAGAAATCCTCGGCCCGGCCGGTGCGCGCCGCGATCAACGCCGCGACGCAGACCGCCAGCAGACCGATCAGCACCGAACGCGGCCGGTCACCCCGACGCAGCCGTACGCCGGCCACCACCGCGCTCACGGCCAGCGCCGCGCCGATCCCACCCCACAGCGACTCGCCGCCCAGCAACCAGCCCGCCGCGAACGCGAGCGGTGGCAGGGTGGCGTCGACGGCACCGCCCCGGCCGCCCAACAGGTCTGCCAGCGACTCGGCCCGCGCGCCACGGCCCACCTGCTGGTCCGGGTCCGGTGCGGCCCGACCACTGCCGTGCTCCGGTGTTCCGCCCATCCGCCGCCTCCTCGCTCTGGCACAACCTAACCGTCAGCGGGCGGAGGGCCACCGGTCGGCTGGCCGACACCTGCCGCTACGGTGTGCGGATGCGCGCGACGGCACGGGGTTGGACCGCGGTCTGGTTGGTCGTCCTGGCCCTCGTCCAGGCGGCCGCTCTCCTCGCCGTGTGGCGGGTGGCCCTGCACACCGAGATCGGCCAGTGGGTGGACACCGTCGCCCTCACCGGCAACCGGATCGGGCAGGACACCATCGAGGGCCCCGTCGACCGGATCCTCAACGCGATGTCGGTGGTCTCCCTGCTGGCCGCCACCGCGATGATCGGGTTCATCGCGCTGATCCGGGGACGCATCGCCCTGGCGATCACCGCGACCCTCCTGATCGCCGGGGCGAACGTCTCCACCCAGTTGTTGAAGTACGGGCTGAACCGGCCCGACTACGGCGTCGACCCGGAGCGCGCCGCGGTGGGCAACAGTCTGCCCAGCGGCCACGCCACTGTCGCCGCGGCGGTGGCCGTCGCGCTGGTGCTCGTGCTGCCGGCCAAGGTGCGGGCGGTCGGTGCCTTCCTCGCCGCGGCCTATGCCGCCACCGCCGGCGTCGCCACCCTCTCCGCCGGCTGGCACCGGCCCAGCGACGCGATCGCCGCGTACCTGGTGGTGGGTGTCTGGGCGGCGGTGGCCGGGCTGGTCCTGCTGATCACCCAGCGGGAGCAGGCCGAGGTAGCCCCCGGCGACGCGCACCGGACGGCCGTGCTGGTGCTCGGGGTGGGCGGGGTGCTCGCCCTGGTCGCCTGCGGGCTGTCCCTCACCTGGCTTGTCGAGCTGCGCGACACCGGCCCGGACGAGTTGGGCCGCCAGCCCCTGTTCGTTGGGTACGCGGGCAGCGCCGCCGGGATCGCCGGCACGATGGCTGTGGTGATGGCGTTGGTGCTCACCGTCGTGCACCGGCTGGTGCCCAGGGTCAAGGGCTGACCCGACCGATGGACCCGGTCCGCGCGGCGTTCTCCGCGGAGTGCGCGCAGCTCACCGAGATCCTCGCCGACCTGGTCGACGCGGACCTGGACCGGCCCACCGACTGTCCACCATGGACGGTTCGGGAGTTGATCGCGCACGTGCGCACCGGAGTCGGCCGGCTGACCGACATGCTCGCCGCGCCGGCCCCACCCCGAGCCGAGGTCGACGCGGCCGGTTATTTCAGCAGGGCGAAGTTCACCCCGTCTGTCGACGCCGACCGGATCGCCGGGGGCCGCCGCGACGCGTCTCAGGTGGACCGGGCGGCGCTGGCGACCGAGTTCGACAGCGCCTGGCGCGCCACCGCCGCCGCGGTCGCCGCCGCGCCACCCGATCGCGTCGTACGGACCCGGCACGGCGACCCGATGGACGTCACCGAGTTCCTGCGGACCCGGGTCGTCGAGGTCGGCGTACACGGCCTGGACCTGGCCGCCGCGCTGGGCCGGCCGCCCTGGCTCACCCCACCGGCGGCCGGGGTGATCGCCGACCTGCTCACCGGGGGCCGACCGACACCGGCCGGGTTGCGCTGGGACGAGCTGACCCTGATCCGCAAGACCACCGGACGAGCGGCGTTGACCGCCGCGGAACGGTCCGCGATCGACGCCGCCGGCTTCCGCTGGCTCGCCTTCGGCCGCTGACCCGCTCGCTGGAGGCGTTGGTCGGTGTTCGTGGGTTGCTGCCCCGCGCGCTGGAGGCGTTGGTCGGTGTTCGTGCGGCGCTGACCCGCTCGCTGCTGTCTCGGCAGACGTTCCGGCCGCCGGCTTCGGGCGGTGCCGCCCGGTGGTCGGTCAGCTCGCGGAGCGGGGCGCGGGGACGTGCGGGGCGACGCCGCGCAGATGGGTCAGCACCACCGGGTCGATCCGCCCCGGCACCAGCCGCTCCTCCAGGTTCTCCAACCCCGCCCAGGAGACCAACGCCGCCTCGGTGCCGCCGTCGGCCACCGGATGGCCCAGCGCGGCGAGCAACGCCGCCACCTCGTCGGCGACTGCGCCGGACAGGTCGAGCAGGGTGGCCGGGTCGGGCCGGCTGAACAGCATGGTGTGCACGGCGAGCAGTCGACCCAGCTCGGTGACCGGGTCCGGGTGGTCGTCCACCCGAAGGTCGACAAGCACGTCGCTGGTGCCGCCGTACCCGCCGCCGCGCTCGACCACCAGCAGGCCGGCGCTCTGCCGGCCGCGCCGGTCCCCACCGGCCTCGTCGCCGGCCCGCAACGCGGCGATCAGCCGCTTGGCGAACGGCAGCGCCGAGCCGGCCAGCCAGGCGTCGCCAAGTGCGTCGACGACCTCCGGGCCGGTGAGCACGTTGCCCTGCGCGGCCCAGCCGTCACCGGTCCGCCCGCCCGCCCACGGGTGGCAGGCCGGCCCGGTCCAGGTGGCACCCGGACCGTCGACTCCTACCACGCCGAGCTGACGGTGCTCCCGCTCGGGATCCGCGGCGATCAGCCCGGCCACCACGTCGGCCGGGGCCACCCCGGTGCGCAGCAGGGTGAGGCCCTGCGGACGGTAGGCGAGGTTGACGTGCGCCTGGGTGGCCAGCGCGCCGACCTCGGCGGCGGCGGCCGGCACCAGCGCCCCGGCGGCGAGGAACTTGCTGGCGACTGCAACGCCGTGCAGGCGACCGTCGGTGGAGCGGGCGACGAGCGAGAAAGTCACCCGCCGAGACTATCCTTCCCTGCTGGCCGGTCATCGCCGTGCGCCAGCGGTTCAGAGCGGTGGCGTGGCGGGCTCCGGTGGAGTGCCGTGCGCCCGACGGGCGTCGGCCACGGCTACCGCGGTCAACACCAGCACCCCGACTCCGGTCGCCACCACTCCGGGCAGGAACAGCAGCGGCACCGCCGACGCCACCAGCACCAGCAGGGCGATCCACCGCGACGGGGAGACGCGTGCGAACACCTCGTACTCGAAGCGGGCCCGGCCGGCCAGGAACAGCGCTGGCCCACCCAGCACCATGGCCAGCCACGTCCCCGGGATCCGGTCCAGCGGGTGTTCGATGATCAGCTCGTAGCCGATCGCGGTCGCGGCCAGGCCCACCACCATGATCAGATGGGTGTCGGCTGCCGAGCGACCGATGGCGGCGGGATGCCGGGCCTTCGACACCGCCTCGGCCAGGAGCTGCCCGGCCCGCTGGACATAGATCCGCCACAGCATGATCGACGTCGCCAGGGCCAGCGCGAACGCCCAGGCGTGCCCCGACCCGTACGGTCCCTTGCTGTAGGTGAGACCAGCCACCAGGAGTGTCTCGCCCAGCGCGACCAGGAAGAACTGCTGGTACCGCTCGGCCAGGTGCTCCCCGGCGACCTCCCACTTCGAGACCGTCGACCGGCCCAGCCCGGGCACCGGCCAACCGAATCGGGCAGCCACGTACTCGATGACTATCGCCGCCGTCCAGAGCAGCACCTGCGCGTCCGTGGCCAGCAGCGCCCCGGCGATCCACAGCACCCCGGTGACGGCGAACACGACCGCCATGCGCACCTTCAGCCAGCGGTATGGGCGCGGCCCGAGCGCTATCGACAGGATCACCGGTCGAGAAACCTGCGCGACCACGTACGCCACCGCGAACATCAACCCGGTCCCGCTGAACGCCCGGGGGATCGCCACCCCCATCACCATCCCGGACACCAGCGCGGTCAGCACCACGATCTGCAACGCGAACCGGTACGGGTCGTATCGGCTGGTCGTCCAGGTGGTGCCCTGCCAGAGTGACCACAGCGCGAGCAGCAACAGCAGCGTCTTGCCGCCGCTGGTGACCGCAGCCCAGCTGTTCTCCCGGGCCGGCCCACCGGTCAGATCCTCGAACGCGTGCGCGGCGATGCGGGTGAGCGCGAAGACGTAGGCCAGGTCGAAGAAGAGTTCCAGGAAGGTCGCCCGGCCCGGGTCGCGCTTGACCGACTCCAGGTGGCCCGCCGCCCTGGAACCCATGGTCAGCGGCCTGCGCAGTCGGTCCGGTCCACCTCGAAGTCGTAGCATCCGCGCCGGCACGGTCGACCGGAAACCGGCGATTCTGCCCAACCCGGGGATCTTGCCCGTGCCCCCGTCAACGGGCACGATCGATCGGTGACGAATCGATGGGGCATGACGGTGCCGCTTGGCGGTATCGCACTGGCGCACCACGACGCGGCCTACGCGGCCCTCGACCGGGCCGGGTTCACCGACGTCTGGTCGTCCGAGGTCGCCGGGACCGACGCGTTCACCCCGCTGGCGCTCGCCGCGGCCTGGCAGCCGGGGCTGCGGCTGGGCACCGCGATCGCGCCGGTCTTCACCAGGGGCCCCGGGCTGCTGGCGATGAGCGCGGCGGCGCTGGCCGAGGCCGCGCCGGGCCGGTTCGCCCTGGGCATCGGCGCGTCCTCACCAGTGCTCGTGCGGGACTGGAACGCCGTGCCGTTCGACGAGCCGTTCCGCCGCACCCGCGACGTGCTGCGCTTCCTGCGAGCCGCGCTGCGCGGCGAGACCGTCGACGAGGTCTACGACACGTTCACCATCCGCCGGTTCACGCTCGAACACCCGCCGGCGGTGCCGCCACCGATCCTGCTGGCCGCGCTGCGCCCGGGGATGCTCCGGCTGGCCGGTGCGGAGGCCGACGGCGTCATCCTCAACTGGCTCAGCGCCGACGACGTGCCACGTGCCCTCGGCGAGTTGGGCGAGCGGCGCGCCGGCTTCGAGGTCGCCGCCCGGATCTTCGTCTGCCCCACCGAGGACGCCGCGTACGCCCGAGCGCTGGGCCGCCGGCTCATCACCAGCTACCTCACCGTCGGCGCGTACGCCGAGTTCCACCGCTGGCTCGGCCGGGACGAGGCGCTCGCGCCCATGTGGACGGCCTGGGCCGCCGGTGACCGGCGCGGCGCCAGCGCGGCCGTGCCGGACGACGTGGTCGACGCGTTGGTGCTGCACGGCGCACCGGAGCGGTGCCGCGCCGAGGTGCGCCGCTACGCCGACGCCGGTGTGGACGTGCCGATCCTGGCGCTGCTGCCCACCCCGGAGGTCACCGCTGGCGGCGCGCCCGCGCTGCTCAGCCTCATCGCCCAGTTGGGGGCCGACCCCGTAGGAGCGTCCGCGTGAACCTCACCGACCGGATCGTGGTGGTCACCGGCGGGGCCGGCGGCATCGGGGCGGCGCTGTCCCGCCGCTTCGCCGCCGAGGGGGCCGCCGCCGTGGTGGTCGCCGACCTGGACGCCGACGCGGCCGACGCGGTGGCCGAGGGCATCGGCCCGGTCGCGCACCCCATCGCCCTCGACGTCACCGACGAGGAGCAGGTACGCGACCTGGTCGCCGACACCGAGGAGCGCTACGGCCGGATCGATTTGTTCTGCGCCAACGCGGGGGTGACCACCGGCGGGGGAGTGGAGGTCGACGACGCCGGCTGGGACCGGGCGTGGCGGGTGAACGTGCTCGCCCACGTCTACTCGGCCCGCGCGGTGCTGCCCGGGATGCTCGCCCGGGGCGGCGGGCACCTCCTGCACACCTGCTCGGCGGCGGGCGTGCTGACCGCGGTGGGCGACGCCGCGTACACCGCGACGAAGCACGCCTCGGTCGGGTTCGCCGAGTGGCTCGCCATCACCTACCGGGACCGGGGCATCCGGGTCAGCGCCCTCTGCCCGCAGGGCGTGGACACGCCGATGCTCGCCGGCGGGATCGTCGAGGGCCACCTCGGTGCCCGGGTGATCGCGGCGTCCGGGGCGGTGCTCACCCCGGACCAGGTCGCCGACGCGGCCATCGTCGGGCTCGCCGAGGAACGTTTCCTGATCCTGCCGCACCCGGAGGTCGCCGACTACGCCCGCCGCCGCGCCGAGGACCCGGACGGTTGGCAGGCCGGCATGCGCAAACTCATCCGCCGCCTGACCACCTGACCGAGCCCGATCACCCGGGGGAGCGGCGGGACCGGCGGGCGCGGCGCAGGGGAGTGGGGTGCACCGACCAGAGGACACGACGCCACCAGGGACGCGCGGAGCGCAGGGTGTTCACATAGGCCATTGCCACCTCGGCGGCGCGGGCGGCCTGGTCGGGCGTCGCGGCACCCGGGGCGAAGCCCACCTGGTTGAGCAGGGCCGCCAGATCGTCGACGGCCGGCCCGTCGGTCGTACCGTCGGCGGTCGTGCTGTCGGCGGCCGTACCCGCTCGGGCCTCGGCGAGGGCCTCGCGGGCGTGCCCGGCCACCTCGGTGGCCGCCAGGTCGTCCCCGACTGGCCGGCCGGCCAACCGGAGCGCGTCGGTGACCTCCCGCCAGGCGCCGGCGATGCGTTGACCGGGATCACCCTGGACGAGCCGGGCGCGGGTGAGGGAGCGGCGCATCGCCAGCAGGGTGAGCAGCAGCGCCCCCACCAGCAGCAGCAGCCCACCGCTGCCGCCGGCGACGAGCAGCGGAGTGGACACGCCGCCCCGACCGGGCGGCCCGTCACCGGCGGCGACCGGCTCCGGTGACGCGGTCGGCTCGACGGTGGGCGCCGGCGCCTCCGACGGCGGTGGATCCTCAGGTGTCTGGCGGAAATCCTCCTCCACCGGCCTCGGCTCCTCGTTCGGGCGGGGCAGCGGGTCGAACGGCACCCAGCCCAGCCCGTCGAACAGCACCTCCGGCCAGGCGAACGCGTCACCGGCGAGCACCGGCCCCTGCCCGCCGGCCCGGAAACCCACCACCACCCGGGTCGGCAGCCCGGACAACCGGCCGAGCACCGCGAACGCTGCCGCGAACTGCTCCGAGGTGCCCTCCTGCCCGCCGCCCGCCCGGGGCCCGAAGAGGAAGAAACCCAGATTCGGGTACGCGTGCCCGCTCGGCGCGTCCGCCACCACCCGGTAGTGCTCGGCCAGGAACTGCTCGATCGCCAGAGCCCGCGCGAACGGGGCGCCGTTCTCCTCGGCGAGTTGCGCGGCCAGCCGGCGCATCGGGTCGGGCACCCCGTCGGCCACCCGCAGCACCCGGGCCACCTCCTCGCCGGCGGGCACGTTCGCGCTCGCCAACAGGTTCTCGTCCGGCTGTTCCGCGGCGGAGGTCACCGCGTACCGCAGCCCCGGCGTCAACCCCTCCGGTCGGATCAGCGTCCCGCTCGCCGGGTCGTACGCCACCCGGGCGCCGCTGACCTCCCGGGGGGTTGCCACGGCGGGCAGCAGTCGACCACTCAGCTCCGCGACGGTGATCTGCTGGCGGACCGTCTCCACCGTGCTCTCCCGGGACGGGGCGGCGGCCGGCAGGATCCGCCCGGCGTTGCGGTACGTCGCGCCGACCCGCCAGGTCACCCCGTCGTAGTCGCTGAGCACCGCCAACCGGATGCGCACACCGCCACCGGCCGGCTCGGCCCCCGGCGCGGCGTCACCGGACGCCGGAGGTGAGACACCGGCGCGCTCCGTGCTCACGTCGAGGAGCTTCTGCTCCGGGTGCAGCGCCCACCCGGAGATCCGGATCAACGGGTTCTCGTCGAGCGTCTGCACCTGCGGCGGCTCCACGTACCGGCGCGGGTCCACCGGCCGCCCGTCGACCTGGCCGGCGACGACCGGTCCGAGGAGCGCGACCAGCCCGACCACGAGCGCCACCCCGAGTGCGGCGCTGGCAGCCAACCGCAGCCGCACCGCCGCGCGTACCCGGGGGGCCAGCTCGGCGGTCGGATCGACGGCGGCCGGTGCCGCACCGGTGGGGGCCGCCAGACCGACCGCCGCGACCGCGACGAACGCCACGGTCACCCCGACCGCCGGGGCGGCATTCGGGCCCACCACGTAGAGGGCGGCGGCGTAGAGCCCCGCCGCCGGCAGGTAGCCCAGCAGCACCCGGCCGGTGCGCAGCGCGACCTCCGCGCCGGCCAGCCCGGCCAGCCAGGCGGCGACCACTGGCACCAGCACCGTGTCCGGGGTGGGCTCCACCGGGATCATCGCGGTCAGCAGCCGCGGAATACCGTTGCGCGCGGCGTCGCCGGTGATCTCCAGCAGACCGCCCGGAAGCTCGGCCCGGTTGGCGGCCAGCCGCAACGACCAGAGCGTCCACCCGGCCATCGCGGCCACCGACACCGGTGCCACCAGCCAGGACGGCAGCCGCCGGGCGGCCACGCTGACCAGCACCGAACCAGCCGCCGCACCGACGACCAGCCCGGTCAGCAGGCCCCCCGCGTACACCCGGGCCAGCACCACCCCGGCGAGCGCGGTCAACCCGACAAGCGCCAGCGGGACCACCGCCGCCCGCAGCACCCGCACGGCGCCCGTCACCACCGGCGTACCCCGTCCCACTCGGCGGCGAACTGCGCGCCGTCCGCCGCGTCGACCACCACCAGGCCGGCCGCGCCCGGCGGCGTCGGCTCGGCCGCGCCGAACACCCCGACCACCACCGACGGGTACGCCCCACGCAGCGCGCCGACATGCCCCAGATCGTCCCGCCCACCCGGCCCGGTCAGGAAGATCAGCGTGTCACCGAGCCGGTCCTGGCGCAGCCGGGTGGTTGCCGCGCGGACCGCCTCGTCGGCGTCCGAGAGTTCGGCGGCGGCGAGCCGGTCCAGTGGACCGAGCGCCGAGCCGACGTCCGTCACCCCGCCCGGCGCGCCCGACTCCGCGCCGGCGAACAGCAACACCACCGGCAGGTCGGCGCGGTGCGCGGCGGTGACGATCGACGCCGCCGCCTCGCAGGCCGACTCGAACGACTCCGCCACCCCACCCACCCGCTGCGGGTGCGCGGCGGCGCGATTGTCAAGCAGCACGATCAGGTGCGGCAGGCTCGTGTCCACGTTCTCCCGCACCATCAGCTCACCCACCCGGGCGCTGGTCCGCCAGTGCACCCGGCGCAGCTCGTCGCCGACCACGTACTCCCGCAGCGAGTCGAACGTGATCGAGCCGTGGGGCACCCCGTCCACCCGGCCGTCGAGGCTGCGCCCCGCGCCGCGCGGCACCGCCGTCAGTGGGTGCACCCGGGGGTACACCCAGACCGGCACCGCCGCGCCGTACGGGCGGGCCAACGCCACCAACCCCAGCGGATCACGCCGGGTCACCCGCAGCGGCCCCACCGGCACCACCCCACGCCGATGGGTCGGCACGTCGTAGCGGACCTCGGCGTCCCGACCGGGCCGCAGGCGCAACACCGGCACCGGCACGCTGCGCTCCCCGCACCGGTCCTCGGCCAGCAGGTTCGCCGACCGCAGCCGACCCGCGTTGCGCACTGTCAACGTCATGCTCGCCGGCTCGCCGCGCGCCACCCGGTCCGGATCGGCGTGACGGGTCACCGTCAGCCGGGGCCGCCAGGCCGCGACCAGCGCGGCGTAGCCGACGGCCGCGCCGGCCGCCGCGCCGAGCAACGTCAACTCGGGGTACGCGAACCGGAAACCCGCCCCCAACAGCACCACGGCGGCGACGAGCAGCCCGATCCCACGGGCGGTGATCCCCATCGCGCTGCTGCCGGTCAGCCCTGCACCGGAGCGGGCTGCCCCGACGGCAGCGGCACCGGCACCGAGGCGACGGCCTGACGCAGCACCTCGGCCGCGGTCATCCCGCGCACCTGGGCGTCCGGCGTCAGCAGCAACCGGTGCGCGAACACCGCCTCGACGAGCGCCTTCAGATCCTCCGGCATGATCCAACCCCGCCCGTCGATGAGCGCGTACGCGCACGCCGCACGGGTCAACGCGATCACACCCCGGGGACTGACCCCGACCCGCACCTGCGGGTGGGTGCGGGTCGCGGCGGCCAACCGGACCGCGTACGCGTACAGCGGCTCGGCGATGTGCACCCGGCGGGCCATCCGGACCATCTCCCCAACGGTTGCGGTGTCGGTGACCGGGGCGAGCGCCTCCGGGGAACGCACGGTCGCGCCCCGCAGCACCTCCACCTCGACCGCCTCGTCCGGGTAGCCGACGGACAGCTTCACCAGGAAACGGTCCAACTGCGCCTCGGGCAGCCGGTAGGTGCCGTCCATCTCCACCGGGTTCTGGGTGGCCACCACCAGGAACGGCGACGGCACCGGGTGCCGGACCCCGTCCACTGTGACAGTGCGTTCCTCCATCACCTCCAGCAGCGCCGACTGGGTCTTCGGCGACGCCCGGTTGATCTCGTCGGCGATGACGATGTTGGCGAAGACCGGCCCCGGATGAAACTCGAAGTCCCGGCTCGCCTGGTTGAAGATGGTCACCCCGGACACGTCCGACGGGAGCAGGTCGGGCGTGAACTGGATGCGCCGCCACTGACCCTTCACCGTGGCGGCGATGGCCCGCGCCAGGGTCGTCTTACCGACCCCCGGCACGTCCTCCAGCAGCACGTGACCCTGCGCGAAGAGCGCGGTCAGCGCCAGCCGCACCACCTGCGGTTTGCCGAGCACCACCGCGTTGACGTTCTCGGCCAGCCGGGCGGCCAGGGCGGCGAAGCCCTGCACCTCCGGCTGGGTGAGCGGCTCGTGGGTGTTCACGGTCGGCGGTGCTCCTTGCCTGGTGGTTCAGCAGGTGGGCAGGACGTTGATGTTGTCGCCGCCCTCCAGGTTGAGCCAGGCCCACGGGATGTAGTTCTTCCCGCTGTACTCGACCTGCACCCACCAGGTGCTGCGCTTGTCGTTGTTGTAGATGTAGGCGTAGACCTCTTCACCCGACTTCTTGCAGTACGCCTTCAGTCGGGTGCCGGGCTTCGCCCAGCCGACCTGCTTGTCGTTGTCCTGTTCGGCAACCTTGAAGATCTCGTTGCCGTTGCGCCCACTCACGTCCTGGTCGCAGTAGGTCGACTCCGGCCCGGAAGCGCCGTTGCGACAGGTCGCGATCCCGTACAGCGGTTGGGTGGTCTGGTTCTTCGTGGCCGTGCCCTTGCCGGCGGCGTTGGTGGCGGTCACCGTGAACGCGTACGCCGTGCCCGGCGTCAGGCCCGTCATCGTGATGCTGGAGCACGCCCCGGTCTTCGTCGGCTCACCCGGGGTGCTCACCGCGCAGGTGGCCTGACCGCCGCCCGCGTCCACAGTGAACGTCACAGTCGCCGCGGTGGCCGTCGACGACGAGCCGGTCACCGTGACGCGTGGCTCGGCGACAGTGCGGGCGGTGGCGGTGGCCTCCGGACCCGGGCCCGCCTCGTTCACCGCCTTCACCTTCACCGTCACGTTCTGGCCGTTGCCCAACCCGGTGACTGTCGTGCGGGTGTCGGTCACCTCGCTGACCCGCCCGCCGACGTCCACCACGTATTTCGACACCGGTCGACCGTTGGCCTCGGCCGGCGCCCACTGCACCGTGACCGCGCCCGGCTGGTTGGCGACCGTGCCGGCCCGCAGGTCGAGCGGCGCACCGGGCGCCGCGAAGGGCACCACCGTGTTGCTGACCGGCGACGCCGCCGAACCGGCGCCCTTGTCGTTGACGGCGACAACGGTGAACGCGTACTGGGTGCCGAACTCCAACTCGCCGGCGGGCACCACCAGCTCCGTCTTCGTCGACTCGCCGACCGGCGCGTTCGTCCCCGCCGAACTGGCCGTCACCGCGTACCGCGCGATGGTGTTGCCCTGACCGTTCGCCGCCGGCCACTTCACCAGCACCGTGCCGTCCGGCCGCTCCTGGGCGGTCACGCTCGCCGGCGGGTCGGGCACCGCGGCCGTCGGGGTCACCGGGTTGCTGTTGCGCGGCGGACCGTCGCCCTTGGCGTTGACGGCGTGCACAGCGAACCGGTACGTCTCGCCGTTGGTCAGACCCTTGACCTCCACCGCGCGTTGGTTGGCGCCCACCTCCAGGCGCTGCCCGGCACCCTCCACCACGTACTTGATGATCTCGGCGCCGTTGGCGGCGGCCGGCCGCCAGCTCACCCGCGCCTGGGCGTTGCCGGCGGCGGCGGTGACACTGCGCGGCGCGCTCGGCTTGCCCACCCGGGGCTTCTTCGGCGGGGGCGGCGGAGCGGCGACCGGTGGCGGGTCACCGCCGAGCACGTCGTTCGCGTACTTGTCGACCTCGCGCACCTGGTGCTTGTCGTCCACCACGCGGGCGGTCGCCGAATCGGGAGAGTTGATGAACAGGTGGTTCTCCCGCACCTCCAGCTCCAGCGGCCCGTTCGCCCGCCCACTGATGGTCTCGACGAGCTGACCCCCCGCGTCGAAGGTGTAGATCTTGCCGGTGGCCTCGTCGGCGCAGTAGAACCGGCCCGCCCAGGCCACCGCCGGGCTGAGCCGGTCGCCCTCACCCGGCACCGTGAACGCCCGCTCCTCCCCACCGTCACCCACCACCAGCACCCGCCGCTCGGCGGGCACGGTGACCGGGACCCGCTGCCCGCTGGTGCGCGTGGGCATCGCCGCCGCACCGGACAACGTCAACGGCGTCGGGTGAACCTTGCCCTGCTGCACCCGCACCAGCTTCCCGGCCGTGCGGTCGAGCACCGCCACCCCCTCATCCAGGGTGGACACCGACAGCTCGTGGCTGGCCTCGGCGACGTCGTACGACTCGATCTGCTTCGGGCTGAGCCCGGCGCCGGCGGGCGCGGCCGAGGCCGGCGCGGACGGCAACGTGGCGGCGGTGATCGCCGAGACGGTGCCCTGGCTCGGCACCGCGATCCAGAGCCGCCCCTCGCCGTCGAACGTGCCGCCGGTGATGCCAGGTGGATAGTGCACCGGCTCCCCGACCGGGGTCAGCGACCGCGGGTCGAGCTGCCGCACGATGCCCTGCACGGCGTCGACGACGAACGCCGAATCTTCGTGCAGAGCGACACTCACGCCCAGGCCGGGGGTGGTCCGGGTGGTCGCGGTGAGTTGCAGGGTGGCCAGGTCCAGTGAGCTGACCTGCCCGGTGTGCAGGTCACGCAGGACCAGCAGCCGGTCGGTCTGGGTGATCTGCATCGGGTGCCGGACGGCTCCGGGGATCTCGGTGCGCGTGTCGACCCGGGCGGTGACCCCGTTGACGCGGGCCAGCTCGCTGCGCGCCGCGCTCCACAGCCACGAACTCGCGTCGTAGTTGGCCACCGCGTTGTCGGCCGCGCCGAGCCCGAGGACGGTCAGCCCCATGGCCGCCAGCAGCGCGGCCACCGTGCCGACGGTCACCAGGCCGCCGCGCAGCCGGGACCGGGATCGGGGGGCGTCGGTCTGAACGGCGTCTTCGATGCTGGCCACAGCCGGCTGCCTCCCGTGAGTCGTGGCAGGTGGCGTGCCTCGCGGCAACCCCTCCCCTGAGCCGGGTGCCATCATATGGCGCTGCTGGTGACGGGGGAACCCGCACCGTCACCCCTGTGGATACCGAGCGTGTGCGCAATGGACGCCCAGCTCAGCTCGGTTCAGCGCGGCACGCCTCAGCTCGGCGACGGCCGGCCGCTGGACGGAGTGGCGCGCTCCCGCGTCGTACAGACCTGTCCCGAGGTGGCGAAGCTGTCGGTGGAGTAGACCGCCAACACGGTGAAGCAGTGATCCACCCGCGAGTTCAACCCGTTGACCGTGTAGCTGGTCTTACCCGGGTCCACGGTGGCCATCACCCCCAGCGGCTGCCCGGCCCGACCTGCGGCCACCATGAACGGCACCGCACCGCCGGACGGATCCGTCCAGGTCAGTGTGATCGTGGTCGCGTCGTCGCGGAGCTTCAGATCGCCGGGAGGTGGCCCGACGGTCGCCTGTGCCGCAGCGGTCGGCGCGGTTCCCGCAGGCGGCGGGTCGTCGCGGGTCAGCACCACCGCACCCAGGCCGGCCACCGCCACGACGGCCACCCCGGCCGCCACCGCCGCGCCGATCAGCGTCGCCCGGCTGCGCGCCTCCGATCCACCCGCATCGGGGTACGACGGCCGGTACCCGTCGGGCACCGGGTGGTACTGCTGTCCCGGGTACGGCACCTGGATCTGCTGGTGCTCCAGGGCTGGGTACTGGTCGTGTGTCGGATAGTGGCCCCGGCCCGGGTATTGATCGGGGGTCGGGTACTGGTCAGGGTGGTGCGCTGGTGCCGTTCGCGGTGCGGTCGGCCGCGACCCCACCGCCTCGACGCCCGCGTCCGTCGACCACGCTGCCGGCGTCGGCTCGGCCGACGGCCTGGTCACGCTCGACTGTGCGTCGGCGGACGGGGCCGACAGGGCCTGATCCCTCGTCGGGTCGCTGTCCGGCCTGACCGACGGGATCACCTCGGTCTGATCGGACATCGTGGACTGGGTCCGCTGCGACGGCACCACCGGAGCAGCGCCGCCACCCAGCCCGAACTCACCGTCCGCGCCACCGTCGTCGGCGTCCGTCGGAGACCCCTCGCCGGGGTCGGCACCGGGAGTGGGCAGAGGTTGCGGTGGGGCGTTGCGGCTCCACGGCGGCGCGGTCAACCCCCACGGTGGTACGGGCGGCGCACTCACCGGAGGTGCGGACACAGGGTGCCCGAAGCCGGGTGGTGCGGAGACCGGGTAGCTGTGCCCGGGTGGTGCGGAGACGGGGTAGGTGTGTCCGGGTGGTGCGGAGACCGGGTAGGTCTGCCCGGGTGGCGCGGAGACGGGTTGTCCGTGGCCGGGTGGTGCGGAGACGGGATAGGTGTGTCCGGGTGGCGCGGAGACGGGTTGTGCGTGTCCGGGTGGTGCGGAGACGGGGTAGGTGTGTCCGGGTGGCGCGGAGACGGGTTGTGCGTGTCCGGGTGGTGCGGAGACGGGGTAGGTGTGTCCGGGTGGCGCGGAGACGGGTTGTCCGTGGCCGGGTGGTGCCGAGACGGGGTAGGGATGCGCTGGCGGTCCGGACGTCGGGGACGGGTGCGCCGGTGGTCCGGAGACCGGGTACGGGTGGCCGGGCGCCGTCGCGACCGGTGGTGCGGCGGCAGGTGACCCGCTGACCGGGTGGGCTGGTGGTCCGCTCACCGGATGCGCCGGCCCTGGCCGTCCGGCCGCTGGGAACGGTCGGCCCGACGATGTCGCGTCGATGGTGGACGCGTCGACCGGTCCAGTCGCCCCGGCTGGTCCGCCCGCGGCTCGGGCAGCCTCCTCGGCGAGTAGCGGTTCGATCTGTCGTACCTGGATCGTGGGGTTGTCCCACGGAGGCGCCGGCGTCCCGGACGTTGACGCGGTGACGGCCGGTGTCGGGGCGGATGGGGCCGACGGCTGGTGTGGCACGTCGACCGGCTGGTCGCCTGTCCGCTGCCGGGGCGGCGCGGTTGGCCCGGACGTCGGTCGCTGTGGTGGCTGGTGACCAGACGGCGGTGGCTGGCTTTCGGCCCTCGGCCGGGGCGGTTGGCCCTGGACGCTCGGCTGGGTTGGCGTGCCTTCCGCTCGCATTCGGGGCGGCTGGCTCTCGGGCGCCGGCCGGGGTGGCTGGCTGACGGTTGGCCGGGCGGAGTCGGGAGGTTGCTCGTCGGCGCGTTGGCGGGGTGCCATCGCGGGTGCGGCGGGCGGCGGGCCGGGCTGTGTCGGCATGCGCGGGGCAGGCGCGGGCGTACGCCGAGAAACCGGAGCCGGCCCTGCGGCGGCGGGGCCGGGTGCGGCGGGGCCGCGTACCCCTGGAGGGGTGGCCCGGGGTGTGGCCGGCGGTGGCGGCGGAGCCCACGGCGAGTTGGCGGGCGTCGGGCCATCAGCGGAGGGCCGCATCGCGGCCAGGGTCGCCATGGACAGGGTCGGGCCGGACAGTGCCGACCGGATGCCGGACTCCGCCGCCGCGTCGGCCGGACCGTGCTGCTCCGGGGGCGTCGGCGCGGACGGGCCGAGGTAGGCGCGTGCGGCGCGTACCGCCGGGTGGTGCTCCCCGAGGGTGGCCGGGCCGGCGGTGGCGACGCGGGTGTAGTTGCGGCGGGCCTCGTGCCGGTTGCCCAGTTCCTCGGCGACCTCGGCGAGTTCGAAGGCGAGCGCGAGCATCACCGGGTCGGAGTGCTCCCAGCGCCGCTCGCCCGCGGCGAACGCCTCCTCCAGCACCCGGCGGGCGGCGAGCGGATCATCCGCCTCGCGGTGCAGCCGCGCCAGCAGGTGTGCGGTGTGCAGCATCTCGGGATGATCCTCGCCGTACGGCGGGGGAGCGGATCCAAGCGCCTCCGCGAGTAGCTGCCGGGCGGCCCTGAGGTCGCCCGTGGCGCGCAGGGCGAGGGCGCGGTGCTGGGCGGCTGCCAGGGGGGAGGGATGGGACACGTGGCAATGCTGCCGTCAGAGGGCGGCCGGACGCTACCCGGACACGCCCTGGGCGGCGAGTCGGTGGGTGCGCAAGAGGTGGTGTGAGCAGCGGCAGAAGTGCCGGCAGAGAGGCGCCGGAAGGCGATGTGCATGATCCACCAGCGGCGTGTACAGTAACTCCCCGTGCGGCCCGCCGTACCGACCATCGGGTGACAAGATCATCTGGTCGGCAAGGTAGGCTGAACGTGTAGGTCCGGGTGGCGGAATGGCAGACGCGCTAGCTTGAGGTGCTAGTGCCCGTATAGGGCGTGGGGGTTCAAGTCCCCCCTCGGACACAAACCATAACCCCACGGTGCGCGCTGAGATCCACTGCAGCGCGCACCGTTTGCGTTTCGGTCTGGTAGGTGAGTCGGAGTCCGAGTTGCCGGTAGACCTCGGCTTTGTCGTCGGGGTCGGCGTCGCGCAGCACGGCGTCGAGGGCGGCCCGGTACTGGGCGAGCTTTGCGTCACAGGCCGCGATCGTGGTCTGTGCTGTGGCCGTCTGTTGCGTTGTGTCCGTTGGTTGGGCGTCGCACATGGCGGTGATCGTTTGGTCGAGGTGGTCCGGGGTGAACGCGGATGCCAGCCACTCGTCGAGCGGGTCGGTGAGGGCGTCCTCGCGCAGGTAGACGTTGCGGGGGTGTTCGACCTCGTTGGCCAGGGCGTATTCCTGCGGGAAGCGTCAGCGGTAGTAGGCGGCGCCGTGGTTGTACTGGCCTTGCATGCGTCGCTGACAGACGGCGCAGTAGATCATCCCCCGGAAGACGTAGGGGTTGCGGGCGCGGCGTTGGCGCTCCTGGCGGTGAGTCCCTCGGCGATGGCGAATAGTCCGTAGCCGGCGAGGAATTCGTCGAAGATCCGGCGGACGATGGGGGAGGTCTGGGCATCCGGGGGCGCGGATCAGGCGCAGACTCTCGGCCGGGGCGTCGCCCGCCACCCGCTGGCCGTACCCGAACGAGGCACCCCCGGCTCGCGGGTCGATTACCTACGGGGGCGGGTCCTTCACGGTTTCCGGCGTGGTCGATCCGGCCCGGACCGTGTCATGCTGCACGGACCCGAACGGAGGACGACGATGGCTGCTGGCGATGCCGTACAGGTGAGGCCGGCGCGAGGGTCGCTGCGACCGCTGGTGTCCGGGGCGACGCTGGTCGCGCTCCTGGCGTTGCTGTTCGGGCTGCCATGGTGGACGTTGACGGTGGCGGCGCGGTGGCCGGCGCCGGTGGTGGCCGCCGGCACGAGCGTGTTCGTCGTCGCGCTGGTCGCGTTCCCCGTTCTGATGTATCTCGGGCACGGCCGCCGGCGGCTGGACGCGGCGGCCCGCGCGGGGGACACGCTCCTTGGCCTGGTCTGGATCCTGTTCGTCTGGGCGCTGCTCGGCAATGTGGCCCGGCTCCCGCTGGCCGCCGCGGGGGTCGCCGATCCGGTGCGGTCCCGGGCTGTGGCGGTCGGTGTAGCGGTCGTCTCGGTCGTCCTGGCCGTCTGGGGGTACGCCGAGGCGATGCGAGTGCCTCGGGTCCGGCGGGTGGACGTCACCGTGGATCGGCTGGGTGCCGGTCTCGACGGCGTCCGGGTGGTGCTGCTGACGGACACCCACTATGGACCGATCAACCGGGCCCGCTGGTCCGCCCGGACCACCGAGGTGGTCAACGGGTTGGCTGCCGACATCGTCTGCCACACCGGCGACATCGCCGACGGTACGGTCGACCAGCGCCGGGCGCAGGCCGCGCCGCTGGGAGCCGTCCAGGCGCGGCTGGCCCGGGTGTACGTGACGGGCAACCACGAGTACTACGGCGAGGCGGAGGGCTGGGTCGAGCACATGCGGACCCTCGGCTGGGAGCCGCTGCACAACCGGCACCTTGTGGTGGAGCGGGGCGGCGCCCGGCTCGTCGTCGCCGGGGTGGACGACGTGACCGCCGCCTCGTCCGGCGTCGCCGGTCACCGCGCCGACCACGCCGCGGCGCTCGCCGGCACCGACCCGCGGCTGCCCGTGCTGCTGCTGGCGCACCAGCCCAAGCAGATCGACGACGCGGTCGCGGCCGGCGTGGATCTGCAACTGTCCGGGCACACCCACGGCGGCCAGATGTGGCCGTTCCACTACCTGGTCCGGCTCGACCAGCCGGTCGTGCAGGGCCTCAGCCGGCATGGCCAGACCCAGCTCTACACGAGCCGAGGGACCGGTTTCTGGGGTCCGCCATTCCGGATCTTCGCGCCGAGCGAGATCACCCTGCTCACCCTCCGAGTGAGGTAGCCCCGACCGGGCCAACACCTACCGCCTCACCTGAACGTGATCCGGACCGCCCCCGGTCAACCCCGCTGGCTATCCCCGGGCCCCGGGATCCACCCGCATGCACCCGATGCCCAGTCGCCTCGCTTGGTCAATGCGGCGCTCACCGACAGACCGAGGCACAAGACCTCCAGGGTGAGTGCGATCGTGAGGATGACGCGCTGGCTCTTTCCGAGGGTGACGCCCAATCCGACGAGCGGGCCGTCGACGAGCGTCTCCACCGTGGGGCGCTGGTCGCGAGGGTGAACCCGTCCTGTTCCGCCGGTTGGGTGCCGACCCGGGACGTGAACTGCGAAACGACGTCAATTGAAGGGTGTCAGGGCAGGTTGTCAGCGGCCGGCGTTGGTAGCCGACGCCGGATCGCGGCGTGGTGGACGGGAAGCGCGACGGCGGCCACGCCGTGGACGACGGCGTCCAGCCGGCGTTGGACGCGGGGCTGCTGCCGGGAGACGAGTCGAATGTCGTCGATGATCATCGCCAGGACGGTGTCGTACGGGATGCTCCTCATCTGGGCGCGCACAGTGCCGTCGTCGTCGCGGACGATGTGGGTCGGGGCGGGTGGCGAGCCGGCGCAGGAGGCCGTGTGCTTCCTGCGCCCCCCGTACGGCGGTGGCATCGTTGATGCTGGGGGACAGCGCACGTTCGGCGATGTCGGCGAGCTGACGGAAGCCGAGACCGAGGCATCCCGGCGAGGTCACCGAGGTCATCCTGGAGGCGGCCCGGTCGACCGCCTGACGGGACCTCGTCACATCGGCAGCAACAATGGCCGCGTGAGCCGAACCGGTCCACGCGGCCACCCCACGCACAGGGGCGGCCGGGGCATCGCGGTGAGCGATACCCCGGCCGGTTGTCGTGTGTCAGTCGGTCGCCTTGGCAGCCGCCTCGATCTGATTGGTGACCGCGCCCGCATCCGTGACCATGGACAGGTGGGGGGCGTTGATCTCGATGGTGTGTGCCTTGGCCCTCTTGGACATGGCGATCTGCTGAGCGGCAGGGATGACAGCGTCCTGCTTGCCGACCACCGACCACGAGGGGATGGTGCGCCAGGCCGGCTCGTTGGACTCCTCGACCAGGGCGTTGAACGCCAGCGGGCGCTGCCGGGCGGCCAGCACCGCCACGTCCTTGGCGGGAATGGTCTTGTCGGCGAACGCCTTGCCGAAGATCGACGGCTTCACGTAGAGGTTGACGTTGTGCGGGTCGTCACCGGGGATCGCGACCTGGTCGAAGACGGTGGACGCTTCGGCCGCGAAGACCGAGCCCGGCATGGCCGAGGTCAGCGACAGCACGGTGTCGTGCGTGTCCGGGAGGTACGCGTCGACGTACACCAGGGCCTTGACCTGTTCGTCGCCCAGAGCGGCGTTCGTGATGACCATGCCGCCGTACGAGTGCCCGACGAGGACGATTGGTCCGGTGATGGTGTCCAGGTACGCGCGGAGGTTCTCGCTGTCCTTGCTCACACCCGACAGCAGGTTCGGCGGCGTGACTACCCGGTAGCCGTCGTCCTGGAGCTTTGCCGTCACCTTGTCCCAGCTCGACCCATCCGCCCACGCGCCGTGCACGAGCACGACGGTCGGCTTGGCCGCCGCAGGGCGCGAATGGAGGAAGCTGTTACTCGTCGAGGCCTGGGCGGTGCCGATGCCGGCACCAGTCAGGGTGAGGGCGCTGATGGCCACGCCTACGTAAATGAGGCGGCGCCGCAAGGACAATTTCACGGTGTTTCCTTTCACTTCTGAAAAAAGTCGAGCAGGGCGGCGTTGACCTGATCGCTGTGGGTCCATGCAATGGCGTGCGGCCCGCCCTCGATGACGAGCAACCGCGTATCCCCGATGAAGGCGGACAGCCGCTGGCCGGTTACCCCGATGGGTAGGACTTGGTCCTGGTCGCCCTGAATCACGAGTACCGGCACGTCAATTTTGGACAGGTCGTCACGGAAGTCGGTGAGCCAGGTCGGGATACAGGCCACCGCCGCGAGGGGAGATCCGGCCACGGCCACGGTCAAACTTGCCTGGAACGCCTCGTCGCTGACCAGCGAGCCACCGTAGACGTCGAGGTTGTAGAAGTTCTCCAGGAACTGCTTGAGCCACCCGTTCCGGTCCGCCCGCGCGGCCTGGATGAACCCATCGAACAACGACTGCGGTGCGCCTTCGGGGTTGTCGTCCGTCCGCAGGAGGAACGGCGGGATCGGCGACATCAGTACGGCCTTCGCGACCCGCCCGGTGCCATAGCGACCCAGGTACCGGGCAACGTCGCCGGTTCCCATCGAGTGACCCACGAGGATGGCGTCGCGTACGTCCAGTTTCGTGAGCAGCACGTTTACGTCGCCGGCGAACGTGTCGTAGTCGTATCCACTGGCGGGCTGGCTGGAATTGCCCCAACCCCGCCGGTCATACGTGATGACCCGGTAACCGGCTGCGAGCAGTGCGGAGACCTGCTTCTCCCAGGCCTGGCCGCTCAGCGGGTAGCCGTGACTGAGTACCACTGGCGTACCGGCGCCGTGATCTTCGTAATGGATTTCGATCGGGTTGGCTCCCTCTGAGCCAACGGTGACACGGGGCATGCGCACTCCTTGGGCTTGCGTTCCGCGCTGGAACCTTGCCAAAGATATGGTTATGGAGCGTTTCGCGAATCACCCGAATCACGTAGTCCCCGTGTTTGGCGACCGACTTGACGGACAACGAGAGATGGGGGATGCGGGGGACCCGGGGCAAACCGCAGGCTGGGCCGAAAAGCGAAACCGCTGCCCCTCCATCTCTAGGATGTCAATCGTGACGACGCCCGACCGCAGGCTCCCGGACGCGCCGCAGTCCCACTGCGAGTTCAAGGTCTTCGGCGGTCTTGGCTGCCGGCGGGACGGCTCGGACGTTGATCTTGGCCCGGTGCGCCAGCGGATCATCCTGGCCAAGCTTCTCGCCGCCGGGGGTGACGCGGTCAGCCTCGACAACATCATCGACAGCCTGTGGGACGAACAACCGCCGGCCAGCGCCGCCAACCAAATTCACCGGCACGTCGGGAACCTCCGGCGGATTCTCGAACCGGACCTGGACGTCCGCGCAACCGGTCGATACCTCCTACCGGCCGGTACGGGCTACCGGCTGCTCCTCGCGACCGAGGCCTCCGATCTGGCCATGTATCGCGAGTTGGTCCGGCGGGCCCGTGAGGCGCTCGCCGGCGGGGATGCCATGGCCGGTGTACGGGCGTACCTGACCGCTCTGGAGCTTGGCCGCAGCCCCGCGTTCACCGACCTGCCAACCAGCGCGTTGAGTTCGCCGGAGTTCGTCGCCATCGAACGGGAGCGCGTCGCGGTGGCGCTCGCGGCCAGCGAAGCCGCGATCGCCCACGGCATGGCCGGCACCGCCTTGACTCCACTGCTGAGCGTTGCCGGCGCAGCGCCGCTGGACGAGGCGCTACAGGCGTGCCTGATGCGCGCGTACGTGGCCACCGGTCACCGGGCGGAAGGGGTACGGGTCTTCGAGCGAACCCGTCAACGTCTCGCCGAGGAACTGGGGGTGGACCCGGGGCAGGAACTGCGGGAGGCGTATCGGGAACTGCTCGCCAGCGGCTGGACCCTGCAGGAGGAACTGCGCCCGCCGGAGGCTCCCCGGCCCGCACAGCTGCCGCCGCAGGTCGCGGGCTTTGTCCGCCGAAACGACGTGGCCGCCGTGCTCGACGACCAACTGCCTGACGCACTCAGCGACGCGACCATCGTGATCACCGTGCTCGGCGGCATGGGTGGTATCGGTAAGACCGCGCTCGCCGTGCACTGGGCCCACCAGATCGTCAGCGAGTTTCCCGATGGCCAGTTGTTTCTAAACCTGAGGGGTCTCGATCCGGACGGACGGGTCATGTCATCGGAGGAGGCGCTCGCCACGTTGCTCGCGTCCCTGGGCGAGCCGGCGGTCTCGTCACCGCAGGAGACCGTCGACGCGCAGGCAGCTCGTTACCGCAGTCGCCTCTTCGGTCGTCGCCTCCTGATCCTTCTGGACAACGCGCGCGACTCCGATCAGGTCCGCCCGTTGCTGCCAGCCTCCCGGGGCTGTCTGGTCATCGTGACGAGCCGCAACCGGATGACGAGCCTGGTCACCCGGGAGGGCGCACGTTACCTGCACGTCGATCGGCTGACCGGGGCCGAGTCCCGCCAGCTTCTGATCAACCGCCTCGGCGCCCGTCGCGCCACCGCGAACCCGGAGGCGTTGGACAAGGTCATCACGCTCTGTGCCGGGCTGCCGCTCGCACTGGCGATCGTCGCGGCCCGGGTGGCCCTCAATCCGGCCCTGCCATTGAGCGCGGTCCTCAGCGACGTCTCGGCGCCGTCCGCCAGGCTCGACGCGTTGTCCAGCGCGGACTCGTCCGACGATGTCCGGTCGGTGTTTTCGTGGTCGTATCGCGCCCTCGATCCGTCAGCGGCTCAGGTTTTTCGTGCCCTCGCCGTCCATCCGGGTCCGGGGATTCCGCTGGAGTCGGTGGCCAGTGTCGCCGGAGTCGGTCGCGCACAGGCGCGCGAACTGCTCATGGAATTGGTGACCGCAAATCTGCTCGACGAGTCGCAATTAGGGCTTTACGGTCTGCACGACCTGTTGCGGGCCTACGCGGGCGAGCTCCTCGACGAGGATCAAGAACGACCGGGGTACGAGCGGCGTCTCGTCATGCACTACCTGCACTCGGCCCGCGCCGCTTATGCGAGCCACCACCGGCAGCCAATCGGCACCGTCCGCGAACCGCCGTCGGATGTGACGCCTGAATCGTTCGACAGCGTGCCACAGGCTGCCGCCTGGTATGCGCGGGAACGGTCCGCGTTGTGGGCGACGATCGATCTGGCCCTCACACACGGCCTGGGGCGCGACGCGGCGGCTATGGTCCTCGCCGCCTCAGCACCGGGCAGCAACTCCATACCCGCGGGCCGGACACAGACCGTACTCGCGATCCTCGACCTGGTCAGCGTGCTCGGCGAGCCGCTGATGGAGGCGGAACTTCTTCGTACCGTCGGTGAGGCCTTCGCCCCGCTGCCACAGGCCGACGAATATCTTCGTCGAGCCTTGTCCATCTTCGAAGGCGCCGAAGAACTCACTGGTCAAGCCGAGGTCCTGCGAAACCTCGCCGTGCTCTCGTTGTCGCGCGGCGACCACGACGCCGCCAACGCGTGCGGTGAACGCTCGGTGGGTCTTGCTCGGCAGACGGGGCACCAGGAACTGCTCGCCGTTTCGCTGCTGACACTCACGAGAGCGCTCCTGGGGTCCGGCCAGTTCGAGGCTGGCACGCGGGTCGCGGACGAAGGGCTGGCCATCGCAGTGGCGAGGCACCTCGATCACCTGAAGATCTACTACGCCCAGCTCATTGCGGAGTCCTCCTGGAAACTCGGCCGGCTCGAACGAGCGGCGACGGTGTCGGAGTGGGGGTTGACGGAAGGCGTCTGTGAGTCGAACGGTCCCCGGTGTGCGGTCGCGGCGATCCTCGCGCGGGCCGCATTCGACCTAGGCGACCTGGTGCGCGCGGAGCGGGGGTGCCAGCAGTTCGAGAACCTGATCGCCGACAACGGCTTCCGGGAACTTGTCGAGTTCTCCGGCATCGAGGAGGCCGAGGCATATCGGACCATGGTCGCGTATGTCCGGGCCCGGCTGAGCTTGATGAGGGGCGCGTCGTGAGCGGGTAGGGCGAGCACTCAGTCTGCACTCGTCGTGCACGGCGGTGGGATCGGATGGTCGTCGAGGCCCCGAACCCTCGCCGGAGGAGCACCATGCACTGCGCCGTAGCCGAGCCCGCCCGAGCCCTTCCCCGTGCGGTATTGACCCCACGCCAGGAACAGATCGCCATGCTGGTGGCGGCAGGCTCCACCAACGTCGAGGTGGCGACGCACCTGGTCATCAGCACCCATACCGTCAAACACCACCTACGCGGAGTGTTTCACAGGCTGGGCGTAGCATCTCGCCGGGAGCTGCGCAGCACGCTGGCCCACCACGACTCGACCAGCCGTTTCGCCAAGTGCTGCTGCCTCACCAGCCAGGAGCGCGACATCGCGCGCCGGGTTTCGAGCGGTGCGTCGAACCGCGAGGTGGCGGCACAACTGTTCATCAGCCCCAGCACGGTGGACTACCACCTACGCAAGATTTTCCGCAAGCTCGACATCACCTCACGCCGAGAACTGGCGAGACGAGGCGCACCTGCCGCGCCCCGATCGGATAACGCACCGTCGGCCACGAAGTCTGGGCCTGGTCGGTCGGAACCGCACTCCGGTTTGCCCTCACCACAGCCGGCTCAGCCTCATCTGGACATCACAACTGCGCTGACCACACCAAGCCGAGCACGCCATGTTGGCGCGTGAGTAAACCGCTGCCACGACGAGCCACATCGTGGCAGGTCGTCTGCCCACTCGTTGCCTGCCAACAAGCAGGAGCCCCTTTCCCTGAC
Source organism: Micromonospora sp. NPDC023888 (assembly GCF_040639415.1). Lineage (NCBI taxonomy): Bacteria > Bacillati > Actinomycetota > Actinomycetes > Micromonosporales > Micromonosporaceae > Micromonospora > Micromonospora sp. NPDC023888. The sequence continues at coordinate 166,397 of NZ_JBEZZW010000005.1, forward strand.
TTACAGGGAAAGGGGCTCCGACCTGGTATTTCAGGCCGATGCTCCGGTCGCATCGATTGCGGCGGAACCCAGACGGATCTGATGTGTCCGGAGCACTGCGGCAGCAGGATTGTCGGCAGGGCGCGCGGCTCAGCCTCAACTACCGCACCACCGTCGTATAGCCTGCGCTTCGCGATGGCGGTGCTCGACGGCGGCGACTACGTCGACCTCGAAGAGCAGCCGGAAATCACCGGGTACCGTCGGCGCGATCGGGGCCGAGGCCAGCGGTGGAGACGGTGGAATCGCTCGGTGGAAGCTACCAGCGATCGTGGCAGTCCGCGTTCTCGCCGGCCCGATGAGCAGCTCGTTGAGGCGCTCGTACCGCTCCCGCTGCCAGCCACCGGCGCGTATGTCGTCAGCGAGGTGTACCGCGTTGGCGGCGCACCGTCGGGCCGCGTCTGACAGGGTGATCTGTGCTCGGTCGGCTCAGCGCTGCCGCCCGCCGGCAACCGACGTCGAGAGTGAGTCAGGCACTCTCGTCGGGAGCGTCATGCCACAACTGTCATTGGGCGAACAATCGAATCCGCGCCGTGGGCTTGACCCTGACCCTGCGTCAACCCTCCATGCTGGCTGCCATGAGCATCCCGCCACCAACAGGTCAGGTCGAGCAGCCCGCGATCCACGTGCACGGCCTGGAAAAGTCGTTCAAGCAGCTGAAGGTCCTGCGTGGCGTGGACATCGACGTGGCTCGGGCCAGCATCTTCGCCCTGCTCGGCTCGAACGGGGCAGGCAAGACCACGGTGGTGAAGATCCTCTCCACGCTGCTCAAGGCCGATGCGGGGACCGCCCGAGTCAATGGTTTCGATGTTGCGGCCCAGGCCGCCGACGTACGCGAGTCCATCAGCCTCACCGGACAGTTCGCGGCGGTCGATGAGATCCTCAGCGGGCGGGAGAACCTCATCCTGGTGGCTAAGCTCAGGCACCTCAAGGGCCCGCACGCGATCGCGGACGATCTGCTGAGGCGCTTCTCGCTGACCGAGGCGGGCACCCGGAGGGTGGTGACGTACTCCGGTGGCATGCGTCGCCGTCTGGACATCGCAATGAGCCTGATCGGGAACCCGCCGGTGATCTTCCTTGACGAGCCGACGACGGGGCTGGACCCGGAGGCGCGCATCGAGGTCTGGCAGGCCATCAAGGAACTCGCCCACGGCGGCACGACGGTGCTACTCACCACTCAGTACCTCGACGAGGCTGAGCAGCTCGCCGACCGGATCGCGATCCTGCACGAGGGTCGGATCATCGTGAACGGCACCCTCGACGAGCTCAAGCAGCTCCTCCCACCCGCGAAGATCGAGTACGTCGAGAAGCAGCCCAGCCTCGAGGACGTCTTCCTCACTCTCGTCGGCGCCCGAACGAACAAGGAACAACGATGAACAAGCACTTCGTCGGCGACACCGCCGTTCTCCTGGGACGCTCACTGCGCCACATCGCCCGCAGCCCGGACACCATCATCACCACCGCGATCATGCCGATCGCCTTCATGCTGCTGTTCGTCTACGTCTTCGGCGGCGCGATCGAGACCGGAACCGACTCGTACGTGAAGTACCTGCTGCCCGGCATCCTGATCATCACGATCGCCTCCGGCATCTCCTACACCGCCTTCCGGCTCTTTCTGGACATGAAGGGGGGCATCTTCGAACGGTTCCAGTCCATGCCGATCGCCCGCTCATCCGTGCTGTGGGCGCACGTCCTGACCTCGCTGGTCGCCAACCTGATCTCGCTCGTCGTCGTCATCGGCGTCGCCCTGATCATGGGCTTCCGTACGGGGGCGGGCGTGTCGGGCTGGCTCGCGGTCGCCGGCATCCTGGTCCTGTTCACCCTGGCGCTGACCTGGATCGCCGTGATCCCGGGTCTCACCGCGAAGACGCTGGACGGCGCGAGCGCGTTCTCCTACCCGCTCATCTTCCTGCCGTTCGTCAGCTCCGCCTTCGTGCCCACCGAGTCCATGCCCGGCCCGGTGCGCGCCTTCGCCGAGCACCAGCCGGTGACCTCCATCGTCAACGCGATCCGGGACCTGTTCAGCCAACAGCCGGTCGGCACCGACATCTGGATCGCCCTCGCCTGGTGCGCCGGAATCCTCGTCCTGGCCTACCTGTTCGCCAACCTCACCTACCGTCGCAAGGTCTCCTGAGACGATGCCGACCAGGGCCGCACCACCTGCGGGCAGGATCAGAGCATGCTGACGATCGGTCAACTCGCGACGTACGCGGGCGTCACGGTGCGGGCGGTGCGGCACTACCACCAGATCGGCCTCCTGCCCGAGCCGGAGCGGGACGCTTCGGGCTACCGGCGGTACGGCGCGACGGCAGTCGTGTCCCTCATCAAGATCCGCACCCTCGCCGACGCCGGCGTGCCGCTGTCGCAGATCAGTCGGATGCTCGAAGCCGACGCACCAGCCTTCGCCGAAGCCATCCGGACCATCGACAACCACCTGTGCGACGAGATCCAACGGCTGGAGACCAGCCGCACACACATCGCGCAGCTCACCGCCGGGGACAGCCTGGCGCTCCCACCGGAGGTGGCCGCGTATCTCGACCGGCTGCGGGCCATCGGGGCGTCACAGCGGATGGTGGAGGCCGAACGGGACGGATGGATCCTGGTCGCGGCGCGCTGGCCCGACCGCATCGTCGAGTGGATGCCCGGCAAGATCGCCGCTCTCGATGATCCGCAGGTCGTCCGGCTCTATCGGGTGCTCTCGGAGATCTTCGACGGTGACGAGGAGGACGACCCGCGGCTGGCGGAGGCCGCCGACATCATGGCCTGCCTGGCAGAGCAGGCGTACGCCGCCAGCGAGGTCATGCCCGGCGAGGAGGTCGAGGACGAGCTCCCGCACGACCTGATCGACGCGCTTGCCATCGAGTCCGACCCGCGGGTACGGCGGCTGCGGGAGCTGATGCGCGAGCGCGGCTGGTCCGGGTGGAACCGGATGGAGCGGCTGCCGAAGCCGCCGTCCGACTGACCCGCCGGCGGCGCCGCTTCGCGCGCCTTGATGTCGGCCCTCGCGTGGGTAGGAGGCCTGGGATCAGGCATGGATGATCTGGTCGTGCAAGACCTTGACACCCGCGGCATTGGTCGCCCGGCGTCGCTCGCGCTGACTCGGCCCACCCGCACGCCAGCGCCGGCTGGACGCGGGCGGGCCTGTGCTGGGCGGTTGGCAGGCTTCGTTGGCGGCTGTGGTCGGGTCGGCATTCGAGGCGCGCAAGGGTGGCGCCATCCTGAGCCAGGATGGTTGCATGCTGAGCCAAGCGGTGCCACAATGGCACCACAAAAGGTCGGGCATGCGGCGAGATCCGCACGTCGCGGCTTTCATCAGACGACGCAGTGGAGGTCTCCCGTCACGGCCGCAGGCCGCGACGCCGTAGAACAGGCACTGCCTCCGTGAATGGCAAACCCAGTCCGCTGTTCTTCGCCGCCTGGTCCGCAGTGCGTGGCGGGTGGACGTCGCCGGCAACTCATCACCCATGACAGGAGTTCTCCCGGATGTTCGCCAGATTCGGACGCGCCATCGTCCTCAATCCATGGAAAGTGATCGCGGTATGGCTCGTGCTGCTCGTCGGTTCGTTCTTAGCGCCGTCCCTGGCTGATCAGGTCAGCACCGATCAGGCCAGCTTCCTGCCGTCGCGCTACGAGTCGGTGCAGGCGCAGGAGGTGGCAGAACGCGCGTTCGGCCAGGGCGACGGGGCGAGCGCCACCATCGTCGTCAAGCGCGGCGACGGACAGCCACTCGGCACCGCCGACACCGACCGGGTCAATCAACTCGCCCAGACGATCCAAGGCGCCGGCATCGACCGCATCGGCGCCGCGGTCACCGGGCCGCAGGCCGTCTCGCCGAACAAGCTGGTGCAGCTCGTCAACATCTCGCTCACCGGTCCACCCGCCGACCCGGTGCTCGGCGACGCGGTCGTGTCGATCCGCGACAAGGCAAAATCCACCCTGGAAGGTTCGGGCCTGTCGTACGCGGTGACCGGAGACGCCGCCCTCCTCGTCGACAACCAGGACGCCTTCGACACCGCGCTGCTGGTCGTCAGCATCGTGACCCTTGCCCTGGTCGTCGGCCTCCTGCTCATCATCTACCGCAGCCCGGTCGCGGCCTTCCTGCCGGTCGTGGTCGTCGGCGTGGTCTCCGCGGTGTCGAGTGCGGTCATCACCCTGTTCGTCAAGGCGTTCGGCATGCAGGTGGACCAGTCGCTGCTGACCATCCTCACCGTGGTGCTCTACGGCGTCGGCACCGACTACATCGTCTTCCTGCTGTTCCGCTACCGGGAGCGGCTACGTGCCGGTGACGCCCCGAAGAACGCGCTCGCCACGGCGGTCAGCCGGGTCGGCGAGGTCATCGCGTCGGCTGCCGCGGCGATCGTGATCGCGTTCGGTGCACTCCTGCTCGCGGTGTTCGGCGGCTTCCGGAGTCTCGGCCCCGGCCTTGCCATCGGGGTGGTCGTCATGGCGATCGCCGCGGTCACGCTGGTGCCGGCCATCGTCTCGCTCATCGGCCCCAAGGTGTTCTGGCCGTCGAAGTCGTGGCAGCGTGCACCTCGGGGCAGCGTTTTCCAACGCCTGGGCCGCTTCACCGGACGTCGGCCGGCGGTGGTCGCCCTCGCCTCGGGCGGCGTCATGGTCGCGTTGGCGCTGGGTGTGTTCGGCCTGAAGGTCGACTACGACCAGGTCGCGCAACTGCCCGCCAACACCGAGTCGGCGCGCGCCCTGGAGGACCTGAAGACCGGGTTCCCCGCTGGAGCCCTCAACCCAACCACCGTTTACGTCCGCGCCGACAACGGCCAACGCCTCGACCCGGCAACACTCACCGGTTACGCGCAGTCATTGGCCCAGGTACGCGGGGTCGGCAGCCTGATGCCCGGTCCCGACGGCAGCCCCGCCACCGTCAGCTCGGACGGCACGGTCGCCCAGATCAACCTGCTGCTGAGCACCAGCCCGTACTCGAATGCGGCCCTCGACCTGGCCGGTGACGACCTCCGGCAGGTCGCCCACGACCAGGCCCCCGCCGGAACGACCGCGCTGGTCGGCGGCGTCAGCTCGGTCTTCGCCGACATCCGCGACGCGAACAACCGCGACCTGTGGGTGATCTTCCCGGTGGCCGGGGTGCTGATCGCCGTGATCCTGGGGCTACTCCTGCGCAGCATGGTCGCCCCGGTGTACCTCATGATCGCCGTCGGCCTCGGCTTCATGGCGACGCTCGGCGCGACCGTCCTGGCCTTTCAGGGCATCGGTGGCCGGTCGGGCCTGTCGTTCTCTCTGCCGATCATTTTGTACCTGTTCGTGGTCGCGATCGGCACCGACTACAACATTCTCATGATCGCCCGACTCCGCGAGGAGGCACGAGCCGGAAACGATCCGCGCACCGCCGCCTCGTTGGCGATCCACCACGCTGGACCGTCGGTGGCCGCCGCCGGTCTGATCCTCGCCGGCACGTTCACCTCGATGCTGTTCGCCGGGGTGTCGTTCCTGACCGAGATGGGCTTCGCGGTCTCGGTGGGAATCGTGCTGTCCGCGTTCATCATGTCGCTGTTCCTCGTTCCCGGGGTCACCGCGCTCCTTGGCCACGCCGCCTGGTGGCCGGGGCATGGTGACGCCGTCCGGTCAGTTCCGTCGGCGGGGCCGACCTCGGCCGACGAACCGAGGCCAGAGGACGCATCGGTGCGCTGAACGATCGCGACACGCGGTGGGCGCGGGCCGAGCGTCCCGCCCACCGTGTTGTCCGACAACGTTCCCCAAGCCGTATGCGATCGTCTTTGCGCGCCGTGACCGGAAGTCCCGACGTGCACGTCAGCGATCGCCCGTGGCCGGGCATTGGGATGAGTCGCCGCCCAGTGGTGTGGGTAGTGTGTCCGCTGTTTGCCGCACTCGTGATCTTGCGATGGTCGTGAGGCGAGGCGACCGACGCAGGGGACGGAGTCGACATGGGTACTAGGCCGGACGAACATCCGCGGCCGCGCCGCAGGCAGAACGCGGCCCGCAGTGCTGCTACCGATCGAGTCGCTCATTCGCGCCCAGGTGCCCGAGCGGCGATGCCCGCTCAGGTGGAGGTGCCCAGCTCGCTGCGCCCGCCGTCGAAGAGCGTGACGCGGTGGCTGCTCAAGCATCGCGTGCAGCCGCCCGGTCCGGAGAGCGGCGAGTCGCACGCCACGCCCCATGCCTGGTGGAAGGTGATGTGCCTGACCGGGGTGGACTACTTCTCCACCCTGTCGTATCTGCCCGGCATCGCGGCCCTCGCGGCGGGGGCGCTCTCACCGGTGGCGACGCTGCTGATCGTGGCGTTGACCTTGTTCGGGGTGCTGCCGATGTATCGACGGGTGGCCGGGGAGAGCCCGCACGGGCAGGGGTCGGTGGCGATGCTGGAACGTCTTCTGCCCTTCTGGAAGGGCAAGCTGTTCGTGCTGGTCCTGCTGGGGTTCGTGGCCACGTCGTGGATCATCACGATCACCCTGTCATCGGCGGACGCCACGGTGCACCTGCTGGAGAACCCCGTACTGCCCGACGGGTTCCCGCACGGCACAACCGCGGCGGTGGTCGTGACGGTGGTGTTGCTGCTGGTCCTGGGCGGGGTGTTCCTGCTCGGTTTCAATGAGGCCGTGGGTGTGGCCATCCCCTTGGTCGCGGTGTTCCTCGGGTTGAACGCGGCGGTTGTCGTGGCCGGCCTGACGGCGATCGTGCGGGATCCGGCGCTGTTGTCCGGGTGGACCGACGCGCTGACTGCGGGAACCAGCGGCGTTGGTGACGTCATCGGCCCTGCGGTGTTGGCCTTCCCGCTGCTCGTGCTCGGGTTGTCCGGCTTCGAGACCGGGGTGAGCATGATGCCGCTGGTGCGCGGTGACGGTCTCGACGCCGAGCAGCGAATGGCCGCGCGGATCCGTAACACCCGCAAGCTGCTCACCACCGCCGCGTTGGTCATGTCCGGCTACCTGATCGCCACCACGCTGGTCACCACCGTGCTGATCCCGGCGGAGGAGTACCAGCCCGGCGGCGCGGCCAACGGTCGGGCGTTGGCCTACCTGGCCCACGAGCGTCTCGGCGAGGCGTTCGGCACCGTCTACGACGTCAGCAGCGTGCTGATCCTGTGGTTCGCCGGCGCGTCGGCGATGGCCGGGCTGATCAACATCGTGCCCCGCTACCTGCCCTCCTACGGCATGGCCCCGGAGTGGGGACGCGCCGTGCGGCCGGTGGTCATCGTCTACACGCTGATCAGCATCGCGATCACTGTCGCGTTCGCCGCCGACGTCGACGCCCAGGCCGGCGCTTACGCCACCGGGATCCTGGCGATGATGGTCTCCGGCGCCGTCGCGGTCACCATCTCCGCGCTGCGCCGCCGGCAACGCGCCGCCACCGCCGGGTTCGCCGCGCTGACCGCCGTGCTGGGTTACGCGCTGGTCGAGAACGTCATCGAGAAGCCCGACGGCATCGCGATCTCCGGGTTGTTCATCGCCGGCATCATCACCGTCTCCCTGATCTCCCGGATCTCGCGCACCACCGAGTTGCGCGCCGAGCACATTGAGTTCGACGACACCGCCCGCCGGTTCATCGCCGACTCGATCGCCCACGACGGGCGGCTGCACCTGATCGCCAACCGTCGCCAGGGCGGTGACGCGAAGGAGTACCGCCTCAAGGAACGCGCCCAACGCGGCCTCAACCCCGTCCCCGGAGCCGCCGACGTGCTGTTCCTCGAGATCGACGTGGTCGACCCGTCGGAGTTCAGCGGCGTCCTGCATGTCACCGGCGTCGACGTCGGCGGCTACCGGATCCTGCGCACCACCGCCCCGGCCGCCCCGAATGCCATCGCCGCGATCCTGCTCGGCCTACGCGACGCCACGGGTGTACGACCGCACGCCCACTTCGAATGGTCCGAAGGCAACCCGGTGGCGCACCTGCTGCGCTACCTTCTGCTCGGCCGCGGCGACACCCCACCGGTCGTGCGGGAGATCATCCGTAAGGTCGAGTCCGACCCTGCCCGCCGTCCCGGCATCCACGTCGGCGGGTGACGCACTGACCAGCCGGTTGGGTGGCATCCGCGGGGGCGCGTTCGAAGCGGCGTCTAGACGGGCACTTCGGCGCTGAGGACGATGGTGAGGTCCTCCGGCAGGTGCAGGAATTCGGCGTGACTGGCGGCGTTGTGGGCCAGAGCGATGAACAGCCGTTTACGCCAGACAGCCATTCCCGGGCTACGGGTGCACCGCAGCGTGATCCGCGAGACGAAGTAGGAGATTTGTTCGCAGTCGATGCCTTCGGCGAGGGGATGAGTGGCGGCGCGGCGCAGGACTTCGGGGAAGTCGGTGGGATCTTGGAAGCCGAAGACGGCGCTGATGTGGATGATGCCGTCGTCTGGGTCGCCGAGGTCGTCGATAGTTATTCGCTGATCCCACGGGATGTGGGGGACGTTCGCGGTGCTGCCGGTGACGATGACGATCTTGTCGTGGCGGATGTGGTTGTGCGCCACGTTCGCTCTCAGCGCCAGGGGAGTGGTCTCCTTGTTCGGGTGGGGGAACACTGCGGTTCCCGCCACCCGTGGGGTGTTGGCGGCGTGCAGGCCGTCGATGAAGTCGCGTAAGGGGCCTTCGCGCTCGGTGCGGCGGGCGGTGACCAGTTTGGCGCCGCGCCGCCAGGTCAGCAGGATCGTGAACAGGACGAGTGCGATGAGCAGCGTCAGCCAACCGCCGTGGGTGACCTTGGCGAGGTTCGCGGTGAAGAAGGTCAACTCGAGGCTGCCGAAGACGACCCCGAACAGGATCAGTCTCCAGGCGCTCCAGTGCCACTGGACCCGCGCGACGACGAGAAACAGGGTCGTGGTGATCAGGAACGTGCCGGTGACCGCCACCCCGTACGCGGCGGCGAGGTTGGTGGATGAGCCGAACGCGAACACCACCACGAGCACTGCCACGAACAGAGCCCAGTTCACACCCGGCGCGTAGATCTGGCCGTACTGGTGGCGCGAGGTCTGCCGGATGCTCAAACGCGGCAGGAAGCCCAGCCGCATGGCCTCCCGGGACACCGAGAACGCTCCGGAGATCACCGACTGGGACGCGATGACAGTGGCCACGGTGGCCAGGACGACCATCGGCAGTTGCGCCCAGTCTGGTAACAGGAGGAAGAACGGGTTCTCGCGGCTAGCGGGTGCCCGCAGGATCAACGAGCCCTGTCCGAGGTAGTTGAGCGTCAAGGCGGGGAACACGATCAAGAACCAGGCCCGGCGGATCGGAGCGCGACCGAAGTGTCCCATGTCGGCGTAGAGCGCTTCGGCGCCGGTGATCGCCAGCACCACCGCGCCCATCGCGATGAACGCGATGACGGGGTGTTCGACGAAGAACAAGACAGCGTAGGTGGGGGACAACCCGGCCAGCACGCCTGGATGGCGGATCACCTCAGACGCGCCAGCGACGCCCAGACAAGCGAACCAGAGCAGCATGATCGGCCCGAACACCGATCCGACCCGTCCGGTGCCCCACCGCTGGATGGCGAACAGCAGGGTGAGGATCACCGCGGACACCGGGAGCACCGCCGCCGTCCACGCCGGTGAGATGACCTCAAGGCCCTCCACCGCTGACAAGACGGAGATCGCCGGGGTGATCACGCTGTCGCCGTAGAAAAGTGCGGCACCCAGGGCGCCCAGCGCCAGCACAGCGGCGGCGCGCCTCTCGCTGCTCTTGACCAGAACTCTGCCGGCGAGCGCGGCCAAGGCCATGACCCCGCCCTCGCCTTCGTTGTCGGCCCGCAGGATGAAGATGACGTACTTGACCGACACGATCAGGATGATCGACCAGAACACCAGCGAGATCACGCCGAACACGTCCGGCGTGGTCGGCACGAGACCACGATCGAGAGTGAACACTGTCTTCAGCGCGTACAGCGGGCTTGTCCCGATATCGCCGTACACCACGCCCAACGCGCCCAGGGTCAGCCCGAGCCCTGCAGTGCGGCGCCTCGTAGACGCTGTCCGCGATGCCGGCTCGCCGCTCTGCGCCGGCTGCTGGCTCGGGCTGGGCCGTTCGTCGTCCGGTCGCTCCGCCACCTCATAGGCATACCAACCAACACGCCGCCAGCTGGGTTGTATGTCGGAATCGGTGGCAGCGGGGGCACCGATCTGCGCACCACCGCTGCGCGCCCGTCATCTAAGACACCTATCCACGTGCATCGCCCTGAGCAGGCCCTTCAGGCTGAAGGTAGGACGCGACCGAGAGTTCCCGGCCGTTGAGGGTGCCGTCGCCGAGCCCGGTGAGTCCCTCGTCGGTGGTGATCCTCAGGGTGACGAAGTTGCGGTCGGGGCTGGTGACGACGACGTCCGCTGCGACGATCTTCACGCAGGTGCCTTTCTCGACAGGGGTGTGAACGGGGGCCGGTCGTCCGGGAGAGGCGGCCCGGCGAGTGGTCACCGGCGCGGGGCCGGCCCGCTGGACTGCCGGATGGTCAGGTGCGTGGGCAGCAGCACGGTCTGACGGGACGCCGTTTCCCCCAGGTGCTCAAGGTGGTCCAGCAGCATCGACACCGCCACCCGGCCGGCCTGTTCGATCGGCGCGGTGAGGGTGGTCAGCGGGGGGCTGCAGAAGTCGGCACCGAAGATGTCATCGCAGCCCACCACGCTGATCTCGCCGGGGACGTCGACGCCGCGTTCGGCCAGCCGCCGCAGGATGCCGATCGCCAGCAGGTCGTTGAAGGTCACGCCGGCGGTGGCGCCGGTGTTCAGCAGCGCGTCCGCGGCGACCGACCCGGAGCTGCGGGACACGCCGAACGGTCCGACGCGGGCCGCGGTGAGGCCGTGTCGGGCCATCGCGGTCCGCATCGCCCGCCACCGGGCCTCGTTGGCCCAGGAGGACGGCGGTCCGGCGACGTACGCGATCGCCCGGTGGTCCAGCGAGACCAGGTGCTCGACGGCCTGCATCACCCCGTCCGGGCTGTCGATGACGACGCTGCGCACCCCGGGGACGTTGCGGTTGACGGTGACGACCGGCAGTTCGGCGGCGATGACGGAGAGGGTCTGCTCGGGAAGGCGGGAGGCGGCGAGGATCACCCCGTCGACCGACCGGCGCACCTTGTGCAGCAGATGGTTCTCCAGCTCGGCCGAGTCCTCGGTGTCGATCAGCAGCAGGGCGTGGCCGGCGGCGCGCAGTTGTTGCTGCGCGCCTCGGATCAGTCCGAAGTAGAACGGATTCGTGGCGTCCGAGACGAGCAGGGCGACCGTTTCGGTACGCCCCGACGACAGCGCCCGCGCCTGGGTGTTGGGTACGTAGTTCAGCTCGCGGGCGGCGGCCTGGATGCGTTCCCGGGTGACCCGGTTGACCCGGTCGGGCCGGCTCAGCGCCCGGGACACGGTGGAGGCGGCAACGCCGGTGAGGGCAGCGATGTCGTTGATGGTCACGCGGCCCTCCCGGCGTACCGCCGCACGGGGAGAGGACGCGCCTTCGGGGTTCATGCACATCAGCAGAGCATCGATGGCAATTAATGGCAATCGGTTGCCACCCGGTTTCCATGGTTGTTACGTTTCCTCGCACGTTTCATCGAACCGGGGGACTTCCCGGGTGTCTGGCTATGTGATTTCCACGCCATTCCTCTCCGGGCATCCACCACCCAAGGAGCAGAGATGAACGCCATCCGTGCACTTCTCGCGGCGGCCCTGGCCGTCACGGTCGCCATACCCGTCACCGCCTGCGACCCCGGTAGCTCCGCCGAGGGCGGCAGCACGATCAACGTGCTCATCGGGGCGAACTCGATCTATCCCAAAGAGCAGAAGCAGTGGTTCGCCGACGTCTCGGCGAAGTTCCAGCAGCAGGCCGGGGCGAAAGTCACGTTCGAGACCTTCGCCAGCCCCACCGACGAACTCACCAAGATCCAGACATCGATGCTCTCCGGGCAGGGGCCGGACATCTATGCCCTCGGCACCACCTTCACCCCGACGGCGTACTCCACCGGCGCCTTCGTCGACCTCACCGCCGACCAGTGGACGAAGATCGGCGGCCGGGACCGGTTCCTGCCGGCCACCCTCGGCATCTCCGGCCCGGACGCCATGCACGAGGTCGGCATCCCCTTCACCAGCCGCCCGTTCGTCATGGCGTACAACAAGGAACTGCTGGCCGCGGCGGGCATCGACAAGCCGGCCAGCACCTGGGACGGCCTGCGGCAGCAGGCCAGACAGCTGACCGGGGCCGGCAGGTACGGCCTGGCCGTGGCCTACGGCGACGGCTTCGACCCATGGAAGTTCATCTGGGCGATGAGCATCCAGGCCGGCAACCCGCTGGTCTCCGACGGCAAGGCGCGGCTGACCGATCCGGTCACGGTCAAGGCCTACCAGACGTACCTTGGCTGGCTCGCCACCGACAAGGTCGTCGACCCGGCGGCGACCGGCTGGAAGAACGCCCAGGCCATCGCCGCGTTCGGTGCCGGCAAGGCCGCCTTCCTGCCGATGGTCTCGGCGACCTCGAAGGTCACGCTGGACAAGTCCGCGGTCGCCGGCAAGTACGGCTACGCCGTCATGCCGACCGTCCCGCCGGGCGCCACCAGCCTGCCGTCGGGCGGCGTCGGCGCCACCAGCATCCTCTCCGGTGACAACCTGGTGATCGCCAAGTACAGCAAGAACCAGGACCTGGCGCTGCGCCTGGTGAACATGCTGACCACCGCCGAGTCGCAGGAGGCCTACTACCGGACCTTCGGCGAGTTGCCGACGAACGCGGAGCTGGCGAACCGGCTGGTCGCCGACCCAGCGCTCGCGGCCATCGTGGACTCCGCGTCGAAGGCGCACGGCACCCCGTTCCACGGCGGGTGGAGCAAGGTGCAGCTCGCGCTGGTCAACGTGGTCGTCCAGTCGGTGCCGAACCTCGCCGCCGGCAAGGTCGACGACGCGTCCCTCAACGCCCTGCTCAGCCAGGGCCAGTCCGAGGCGCAGGCCGCGCTGGACAAGGCGAAGTAGATGACGGTCAACGACCCAGTGACCGCGGACGCTCCGGGCACCGGCGATGCGCGCCGGGCCGGGGTGGCCCGCCCGTCCCCGCCGCGCCGCCCGTCCCCGCCGCGCCGCCGTCGCGGCGCGACCGCCGGCGGTGCCGCGGTGTGGCTGCTCGCGCCCGGCGGCCTGCTCACCCTGACCGTCATCGTCGTGCCGTTCGTCGTCGCGCTGGTGATGTCGCTGCTCGACCTCGACCAGTACACCTTCCGGCAGTGGCTGTCGGCGCCGTTCGTCGGCGCCGGCAACTACGTCGAGGCGGTGGGCCGCACCAGCCTGCCGCACGCCATCTGGGTCAGCGGGTCCGCGGCGGTGATCGCGACGCTGCTCGCGTTGCCGCTGGGGGTCGTTGCCGCGCTGACCACCCACCTGCCGTTCCGCGGGCGGTCGCTGATCCGGTCCCTCTACCTCATCCCGTACGTGCTGCCCGCCTTCGTCGTCGGCACCATCTGGCGGATCATCCTGCAACCCGACGGGGTCGCCAACCAGGGCCTGGCGACCCTGGGCATCGCCGGCGGCCTGTGGCTGAACGGGCCGAAGAGCTACCTTGCCCTGATCGTCGTGCAGGCCTGGTCGGGCTGGCCGCTGGTCTACCTGCTCGCCCTGGCCGGCCTGCAGGGCATCGACGACAGCCTGCACGAGGCCGCCGCGCTCGACGGCGCGCAGTGGGGGGCGAAGCTGCGCCACGTCATCCTCCCGCTGCTGCGCCCCCCGGTCGCGCTCGCCGCGATCATCTCGCTACTGCACATGGTGAACAGCTTCACCCTGCCGTTCGTGCTGTTCGGCGTCCCGAGCCCGCACGACGTGGAGGTGCTGCCGGTGCTCACGTACGTGGAGAGCTTCCAGAACCTGCGGTTCGGGCTGAGCGCGGCGATGGCCGTGATCTCGCTGGCGCTGATCCTGGTCCCGCTGCTGGTCTATCTGCGCACCGTCAGACTCGACGCGCCGGAGGCCGCCGCATGAACCCCGTGCTTCGCCTGCTGCCGCGACCACTGCAGATCGGCCTGACGGTGTTCCTGCTGACCATCGTCGGCGCGCCGGTCGGCTACGTCTTCCTCGCCTCGGTCAACACCGACCTGGCCGTGGCCGCCGGTGAGTTCTGGCCGGATCGGGTCAGCGTCGGCAACTACGTTCGAATCTGGTCGACCGTTCCGCTCGGCCGAGGGCTCGCGAACAGCCTGCTCGTCGCCGGCACGGTGGCGGTGACCTGCGCGGCGATCGCGGTCTTCTCGGCGTACGTCCTGGTCCGGCACCGGTTCCGGGGCCGGCGCACCGTGCTGCGCGCGCTGCTGGGCATGCAGTCGATCCCCGGCACGCTGCTGCTCCTGCCGGTCTTCGTGCTCTTCGCGACGATCGGCAACAGCCTCGGCGTGCCGACGATCGGCACCCGGTGGTCGCTGGTCGTCACCTACCTCACGTTCGGGCTGCCGTTCTCCACCTGGATCATGGTGACCTACCTGCGTGAGCTGCCCGGCGAGCTGATCGAGGCCGCCCGCGTGGACGGTGCCGGGAGCTGGCAGATCCTGCTGCGTGTCGTCATCCCGCTGAGCTGGCCGGGCCTGGTCGTCGCGGCGATCTTCGCGTTCCTGCTCGGCTGGAACGACGTGCTGTTCGCCTCGGTCATGACCGACGTGGACACCCGCACCGCGGCGGTCGTGCTGCAGGTCTTCGGCGCCGCGCAGGAGGGCGGGGCGATCCCGCCGTACGGGCAGATGATGGCCGCTGCCCTCGTCTGCGCGGCCCCGGTGGTCGCCCTCTACCTCGCCTTCCAGCGGTACATCGTCGGTGGGCTGACCGCGGGAGGTGTGAAGTGACGGCGTGGACGCTGTCCGGCTTCGGCGACGAGATCGATCCCGACCCGGCGGTGCAGCTCGCGGTGCTCGGTGCCCTCGGTGCCCGGCACATCGAGGTGCGCAGCGCGTGGGGCACCAACGTGGTGGAGCTCGGCGACGCCCAACTGGACGCCCTGGCGGAGGCGGTCGACGCGCGCGGCATGGCGGTATCGGCTGTCGCGTCGCCCGTCGGGAAGGTCGACGTGACCACCGAGGACGGCGGTGAGATCGACCGGCTGCGCGCCGCCGTGGCGGCCGCGCACCGGCTGGGCAGCCGGTACGTCCGGATCTTCTCGTTCTACCGCCCGGCCGGGGTCGCCCCGGCCGAGATCCGCGCGGCGGTGCTGGCGCGGATGCGGGCCTTCGCGGCCCTCGCCGAGGACTCCGGCGTCGTGCTGCTGCACGAGAACGAAAAGGACATCTACGGCGATGTGCCGCGGCGGGTCGCCGACCTCGTCGAGTCGGTCGACTCGCCCGCGCTGCGCGTCGCCTGGGACAACGCGAACTTCGTGCAGGTCGGGGTGCGGCCCTACGACGACGGATACGCGCTGCTGCGCCCGCACCTGGAGTACCTGCAGGTCAAGGACGCAATCGCGGCCACCGCCGAGGTCGTGCCCGCCGGCCACGGCGACGGCCAGCTGTTGCGGACGCTCACCGCGCTGCGCGACGACGGCTATGCCGGCTTCGCCTCCCTCGAACCGCACCTCGCCAGCCAGCACGCCCTCGGCGGATTCTCCGGCCCCGCCGAGTTCGGCCGGGCGGCGCGCGCGTTCGTGAACCTCACCGCCTCGATAGGAGTGCATCTTCGATGACCGTCCTCAACGTCGTGATCACGGGCAGCGGGGTCATCGCCCGCACCCACGCCGGGGCGATCCTGCGGCACCCCGGACTGCGCCTCACCGCGCTCGCCGACCCGGACCCGCAGGCCAACGACCGGCTCGCCGGGTGGATCGGCGAGCAGGGCGGCCCGCCGCCGGCCCGGTACGCCTCGCTGGGCGAGGCCCTCGCGGCCGAGGCGGCGGACCTGGTAGTGGTCTGCACGCCCAGCGGCACGCACGCCGACCTCGCCGAGGAGGCCCTCGCGGCCGGCGTGCACGTGCTCGTCGAGAAGCCCCTCGATGCCTCACTGCCGGCGGCCCGCCGCATCGCCCGGGTCGCCACGGACGCCGAGGCGGCCGGTCAGGTCTGCGCGGTGGTCTGCCAGCACCGGTTCGACCCGGCGAGCGTCGCGGTCGCCGCCCGGGTGCGCGCCGGCGACCTGGGGCGGCTCACCTCGGCGGTGGCCAGCGTGCCGTGGTGGCGGGGCCAGCGGTACTACGACTCGGCGGGCTGGCGCGGCACCTGGGAACAGGACGGCGGCGGCGCCACCATAAACCAGGGCGTGCACACCGTGGACCTGCTGCTGTGGCTGTTCGGCCGGCCCGAGGAGGTGTTCGCCTACACCGGCGTCCTCGCCCACGAGCGGGTCGAGGTGGAGGACGTCGCCGTGGCGGCGATCCGGTTCGCCGACGGGGCGCTCGCCGTGCTGCACGCCACCACCGCGGCGTACCCGGGCCTCGGCGTGCGGTTGCAGGTGCACGGCTCCCAGGGGTCCGCGGTGATCCACGACGACCAGCTGGAATACCTGCACACCGCCGACGGCCCGGACCCGTCCGCGTACGCCGACGGGCCCGACCGGTCCGGCGACGCCGTGCCACCGTCGCAGCTGCGGGGGGCGACCAAGCCCGACGACGCCTTCGTGACCGGGCACCTGCGGCAGTACCACGACACGGTCGAGGCGATCCTCGGCGGCCGGCGACCGGGGGTCACGGCGGTCGACGCGCTGCTCGACGTCGCCGTGGTCAAGGCGGTCTACCTCTCGGCGCACCTGCGTCGGCCGGTGTCGGTGCCGGCGGTGCTGGCCGGCGACTTCGACGACGTGCTCGCCGCCGTCGAGGGCCCCGCGGCCACGGTGTCGTCCGTCCTGCGGGCGGGGGTGGCGCGATGAGGTGGTCGGTGTTCACGGCGTCCACGCCGGACTGGACGCCGGAGGAGACGGTCGGGCAGTTGGCCGCGCAGGGCTGGGACGGTGTCGAGTGGCGGGTCACCGACCAGGAACCGGCCCGACCGCCCGGGTTCTGGGCCGGCAACCGGGCGACCGTCCCGTTGACCGGGCTGGAGGGTGAGCTGACCCGGATCGCCACGATCACCCGCGAGGCCGGGCTGGCGCTGTCCGGGCTCGGGGCGTACGTGCCGGCGGCCGACCACGGCAACGTCGAGCGGGTGTTGGCCGCGGCCGCCGCGCTGGGCGCGGAACGGGTCCGGGTGACCATGCCGCACCTGGGCAGCGGCGACTATCGGGAGCTGATGGCCGGTACCCGCCGGGACCTGGAGTGGATCGCCGGGCGGGCGGCGGAGCACGGGGTGACCGCGCTGGTCGAGCTGCACCACGGCACCATCGTCGCCTCGGCGTCGGCGGCGATGCGGCTGCTCGACGGCCTGCCGCCGGAGCATGCCGGGGTCATCCACGACATCGGCAACCTGACCATTGAGGGGTTCGAGGATCCGATGGCCGGTTTCCAGCTGCTCGGCCCGTACCTGGCGCACGTGCACGTGAAGAACGTCGCGTGGCGGGTGAGCGGCACCCGGGACGACGGGGGACCGCGCTGGTCGGCCGAGTGGGCGCCGTTGCGGGAGGGGCAGGCCGACCTGGCGGCCTATCTCGGCGCGCTGCGTCGGGTCGGCTACGACGGGTGGGTGACGGTCGAGGACTTCTCCACCGCCGTGCCGCTGGCTCAGCGGACCCGGGACAACCTGGCCTACCTTCGGGAGTTGGACCTTCGGGTACGC
This sequence comes from Micromonospora sp. NPDC023888, assembly GCF_040639415.1. Classification (NCBI taxonomy): domain Bacteria; kingdom Bacillati; phylum Actinomycetota; class Actinomycetes; order Micromonosporales; family Micromonosporaceae; genus Micromonospora; species Micromonospora sp. NPDC023888. The sequence continues at coordinate 184,034 of NZ_JBEZZW010000005.1, forward strand.
GCGGAGAAGGCGGGACGCTGATTCCCTGAATTGACGGGAATTCATGCTCTGTGGTTCCGGTGTCGATCGAGTGTGGCAAATGTTGGCAACCGATTGTCGGGCACTGGTGGCGCCCATAGTGTCCAGACAACCGCCACTGGTGCGCGATCCGTGGGCCATCGTCGAGGGCCCCTCGGTACCCGTCCCCACGGAGCCACCGCCGCCTGGCCGTCGGCGGTGGCTTCCATCCTGACCCCATCAGGGAGATGTCATGCAACGCTCCGTCAGCAGGGCGAGCCGGACCGGCAGACGCCGGTGCGCGCTCGCCGCGGCCGTGTCCGGCCTGGCCGTGTTCGTCAGCTACGCCCTCGCCGTGACCACCCCGTCCGCCACCGCCACCGCCGCCGCAGCCGGCTGCGGCACCGCCAACGTCGCACTGAACCGGCCGGCCACCGCGTCGTCGGTGGAGAACAGCCGGCTGTCGGCGGCCAACGCCGTGGACGGCAGTGCCACGACCCGCTGGTCCAGCGCGTTCAGCGACCCGCAGTGGCTCCAGGTGGACCTCGGTGCCAGCACCGATGTCTGCGAGGTCGTCCTCACCTGGCAGACGTCGTACGCGAAGGCGTTCCAGATCCAGGTCTCACCCAACGGGGTCGGCAACTGGTCGTCGCTCTACTCCACCGCCACCGGCAGCGGCGGCACGCAGACCATCCCGGTCAGCGGCACCGGCCGCTTCCTGCGGGTGTACGGCACCACCCGGGCTACCGGCTACGGATACTCGATCTTCGAGCTGGTGGTGCACAGCGGGTCGACGCCCACGACCCCGCCGCCCACCACCGCGCCGCCCACGACCGGCCCGCCCACTCCCGGTGGGGGCGACCTCGGCTCCAACGTCATCGTGTTCGACCCGTCGATGTCGTCGTCCAGCATCCAGTCGAAGCTGGACCAGGTGTTCGCCACGCAGGAGACGAACCAGTTCGGCACGCAGCGGTACGCGCTGCTGTTCAAGCCCGGCTCGTACACCGGCCTCAACGCCCAGTTGGGCTTCTACACCTCGATCGCCGGCCTCGGGCAGAACCCGGCCGACGTGCAGATCAACGGTGACGTCACCGTCGACGCGGGCTGGATGGCCGGCAACGCGACGCAGAACTTCTGGCGCTCGGCGGAGAACATGTCGATCACTCCGGTGTCGGGCCGTGACCGGTGGGCGGTGGCCCAGGCGGCGCCGTTCCGGCGGATGGACGTGCACGGCGGAATGACCCTCGCCTCGCCCAACTGCGGGTGGGCCAGCGGCGGGTACATCGCCGACAGTCGGATCAGCGGCACGGTCAGCCCGTGCTCGCAGCAGCAGTGGTACACCCGGGACAGTCAGGTCGGCGGCTGGAACGGCGGCGTCTGGAACGTGGTCTTCTCCGGTGTGGCCGGGGCGCCCGCCAACACGTTCCCGAAGCCGCCCTACACGGTCGTGCCGAAGACCCCGGTCAGCCGCGAGAAGCCCTACCTGTACACGGACTCGTCGGGCGCCTACCGGGTGTTCGTCCCGTCCCTGCGTACCAACAGCTCCGGCGTCACCTGGGCGGCCGGCAACACCGCCGGCACGTCGCTGCCGCTGACCCAGTTCTACGTCGCGCACCCGGGCGACTCGGCGGCCACCATCAACAGCGCGCTCGCGCAGGGCCTGAACCTGCTCTTCACCCCGGGGGTCTACCACGTCGGCCAGACCATCAACGTGACCCGGCCGGACACCGTCGTCCTCGGCCTGGGCTTCGCCACCCTCATCGCCGACAACGGGGTCACCGCGATGAACGTGGCCGACGTCAACGGGGTCAAGGTGGCCGGGCTGCTCTTCGACGCCGGCACCACCCGGTCGCCGTCGCTGCTCCAGGTCGGCCAGAGCGGCGCGAACGCGGACCACGCCGCCAATCCGATCTCGCTCCAGGACGTGTTTCTGCGCGTCGGCGGCGCCGGCCCGGCCGCTGTCACCAACGCCCTGGTGGTAAACAGCAACAACACGATCATCGACCACATCTGGGCCTGGCGTGCCGACCACGGCGCCGGGGCCGGGTGGACCACGAACCCGTCCGACACCGGCCTGGTCGTCAACGGCGCCGGCGTCACCGCGCTCGGCCTGTTCGTCGAGCACTTCCAGAAGTACAACGTGATCTGGAACGGCAACGGCGGCCGGACCATCTTCTTCCAGAACGAACTGCCCTACGACCCGCCGAGCGCGGCAGCCTGGTCGCACGACGGCATCACCGGCTACGCCGCCTACAAGGTGGCCAACTCGGTGACCAGCCACGAGGCCTGGGGGCTCGGCAGCTACTGCGTGTTCACCGCCGACCCGTCCATCGCCGCCTATCACTCCTTTGAGGTTCCGGTCAATCCCAACGTCAGGTTCCACGACGTGCTGACGGTGTCCCTGGGCAAGGGTTCGATCACCCACGTCATCAACGACACCGGTGACGCGGCCCTGCCGTCCTCCGTGACCCCGCACAACGTGATCAGCTACCCGTGAATCATCGAATGTCCGGCCGGCCCGGGTCGGCCGGACACCTCTGTGCGGGTTGTTACGCGGCACCGTCGGCCAGCCCTTTTGGCAAACTGATGGCAACCAATTGTTTCAATCTCGGGCCATTGTTAGCTTTTGGAAATAGATGCTCGTTCCTACGTCCAAAGGAGATTCGATGAGCATCAGGTCGCTCTTGTCCAGAGCCGTTTCGGGAGGGCGTCGGAGAGTTGTCGCCAGGCCGCTCGCCGCGGTTTTCCTGAGTGTCGTGGTAATCGCCGCGGTCGGTGGAAACGGCACGGCGTTCGCGGCGGACGACCCGCCCTTCGCGCAGTATCAGGAGGCGCACGCCAACTGCGACGTCAACCACCGGCTCAGCGACGACCCGATCGTCTTTCCCGGTCTGCCCGGTGCGTCGCACAACCACACGTTCATCGGCAACCCCACCACCAACGCCAACTCCACCCCGCAGTCCCTGGTCGGTGGGGCCACGTCCTGTCAGGACACCCTCGACGCGTCCGGTTACTGGTTCCCGACGCTGTCGCAGAACGGCGCGCCGGTGCCGAACAGCATCGTCACCGTGTACTACAAGTCCGGGGTGAAGGACTACCGCACGGTCAAGCCTTTCCCAGCCGGGTTCAAGCTGCTCGTAGGGGACGTGAAGACGCCGGACGCGGCGCACTTCGGGGGCAGCTGGTCGTGCACCGGCTACAAGGGCACCGACTGGCCGGCCTCCTGCCCCTCCGGGTCGTCCCTGGTCGTGCGCCTCAAGGCGCCGAGTTGCTGGGACGGCGTGCACCTGGACGTGCCCGACCACAAGTCGCACATGGCCTGGCCGGTGAGCGGGGTCTGCCCGGCCGACCACCCCGTCCCGCTGCCGATGCTGGAGATCAAGCTCCCGTACAAGCTGGCGGGCACCAGCACCGCCGGCCTGGCATATTCCTCGGGGGCCAGCTACTCATTCCACTACGACTTCATGAACGGGTGGAATGCGGCCCGCCAGGCCTATGTCGTGGCCTACTGCATCAATGGGGGTCGGCAGTGCAACGGTTACGGTGAGGACCCCAAGAAGCCGTAGCGGTCAGGTGGCGTCGATCGTGGCCGGTGCTCCGTGTCGAGCGGGAGTCGCCCGGCCACGATCGGCCGCGTCCGGAGGCGGCCGGCCCCGGCGCCACGACCATCCGCCGCCCGTCAGCGTATTCATGCTGATCAATCAGATTTCATTGACATCCGTGGTCGGCAGGGTTAAGAGTGAGTGACGTCGGAGAGCGCTCTCTTGCGAGTTGGGCCCGAAGCAGTGAGCTGTCGGTCCCGCCGCCGCCACCCCGAAGGAGTACCGATGAATCGGACTCTCGCCCCGTCCCTCACCCCGTTGTCCCGAGCCGGGCGTGGCCGCCGCCTCGCGGCCCTCGGCAGCGCACTGCTCCTGCTGCCCGGCGCGTACCTGGCGATCCTGGCGCCGCCGGCCGACGCCGCCGACGCGCTGCTGTCCCAGGGGCGGCCGGTCACCGCCTCGTCGACCGAGTCCGTGGCGTTCCCCGCCTCGGCGGCCGTCGACGGCAACGCCGGCACCCGCTGGTCCAGCGCGTTCAGCGACCCGCAGTGGCTACGGGTCGACCTGGGTGTCTCCGCCACCGTCAGCCGGGTGGTGCTGCGCTGGGAGGCCGCCTACGCCCGCGCGTTCACCATCGAGACATCGCCCACCGGCACCGACACCTGGACGACGATCCACACCACCACGGCCGGCACGGGCGGCGTCCAGGACCTCGCGGTCACCGGCACCGGCCGTTTCGTCCGGATCAACACCACCCAGCGCGCCACCCAGTACGGCGCGTCGCTGTGGGAGTTCGAGGTCTACGGCAGCACCGGCCCGCCGCCCACGACCCCGCCGCCGACGACCCGGCCGCCCACGACCCCGCCGCCGACGACCCGGCCGCCCACGACCCCGCCGCCCGGCGGCGCGACGCTGCTGTCGTACGCCAAGCCGGCGGTCGCGTCGACCAGCCAGAACGACGGCGCGTGCTTCGGCTGCACGCCGGACAAGGCGTTCGACTACGACCCAGCGAGCCGCTGGGCGACGAGTCCCACAAACGGCTGGGTCGACCCGGGTTGGATTTACGTCGACCTCGGCGCCACCGCCACCGTGACCCAGGTCGTGCTGCAGTGGGATCCCGCGTACGCCAGGTCGTACCAGATTCAGGTCTCGCCGAACGCGTCCACCTGGACCACCGTCTACTCGACCACCACCGGGAAGGGCTTCAAGGAGACCATCGACGTGACCGGCACCGGTCGGTACGTGCGGATGTACGGCACCGCCCGCAGCAGCCAGTACGGGTACTCGCTGTGGGAGTTCAAGGTGTACGGCACCGGCGGCAACCCCACCCCGCCGCCGACGATGCCTCCCGACCCGACGTTCCCGGCCACCCGGCTCGTGTTCGCCGACGAGTTCAACGGCGCCGCTGGCGGCAAGCCCGACCCGACCAAGTGGACGATCGATACGGGCACCGGCCAGAACAACGAACTCCAGTACTACACGAACAACGACAACGCCAGCCTGGACGGCGCCGGCTCACTCGTCATCGAGGCCCGCCGGGAAACCGTCAACGGCCGCTCGTACACCTCGCACCGGATGAACACCGGCAGCAAGTTCCAGGTGCAGTACGGCCGGATCGAGGCCCGCATCCGGGTGCCGAAGGGCAACGGGCTCTGGCCGGCGTTCTGGATGATGGGCGCCGACTTCCTCAGCGGGCGGCCGTGGCCGTACAACGGGGAGGTCGACATCATGGAGGTCCTCGGCCGCAACACGCTGGAGGCCTACTCGACCCTGCACGCGCCGGCCTACAACGGCGGCAACGGGTACGGCCAGAAGTACCCGTCACCGGGCGGGGTGGACCTCTCCGGCGGCTTCCACGTCTGGTCCGCCGAGTGGGACAGTCGCGGCATCACCTTCAAGATCGACGGGCAGACGGTCTTCGTCGCCAGCAAGGCCACGGTCGAGTCGACCCGTGGGCCGTGGGTCTTCGACCACCCGTTCTACCTCATCCTCAACCTCGCCGTCGGCGGCGACTTCCCGGGACCGGTGGACGGCACCACGCCGTTCCCGTCGCGGATGCTCGTCGACTACGTCCGCGTCTACCAGTAGCCCGGCCCGGAAGGAGTCCTCGTGTCCCTGCCAACATCTCCGACACCGGCTCGCGGGCAGCTGCGTACCGCCGTGCTCGCCGTGGCGCTCGTCGCCATGCTCGGCGGCTACCTGGTCGCCACCGGCATCCGGGCCGACGCCGCCGACCCCCTGCTGTCCCAGGGCAGACCGGCGACGGCGTCCTCCACCGAGAACGGCGGCACGCCGGCCGCCAACGCCGTCGACGGCGACAACGGCACCCGCTGGGGCAGCGCGTTCAGCGATCCGCAGTGGCTGCGGGTCGACCTCGGCGCCACCGCGACCGTCAGCCGGGTGGTGCTGCGCTGGGAGGCCGCCTTCGCGCGGGCCTTCACGGTGCAGACCTCGGCCGACGGCACCGCCTGGACGACCGTCTACAGCACCACGACCGGCTCCGGCGGCGTACAGGATCTCGCCGTCTCCGGCAGCGGCCGGTACGTCCGGGTCAACGCGACCCAGCGGGCCACCCAGTACGGCGTGTCGCTGTGGGAGTTTCAGGTCTACGGCGGGGGTGGCGCTCCGCCGCCGACCAGGCCGCCCGGCGACGTCGTCCGGGTCGCCGAGTTCCTCGCCGACTGTCCGTTCAGCCACCGGCTGCCGGACGACCCGATCGTCTTCCCGGGCCTGCCCGGCGCCTCGCACATGCACAGCTTCTTCGGCAGCAGGGTGACGAACGCGTACACCACCGTGAACGACCTGCTCAACGCCAACAGCAACTGCAATCCCTCGGTAGACACCTCGTCCTACTGGATCCCGACCTTCTATGTCGACAACCAGCCGGTCGAGCCGTCGATCGCCACGTTCTACTATCTCGGTGAGGGCGTCCGCCCGGACGTGACCGCGCGGATCCAGCCGCTGCCGCTGGGTCTGCGCATCGTCGCCGGGAACGCCAAGGCGACCGCGCCGGAGCAGAGCATCGCCCGGTGGTCCTGCCTGCACCATGGCGAGGTACCCCCGTCGAAGAACTTCGTCAGCTGTCCGGCCGGCAGCATGATCGAGTCGTACCTGGACTTCCCGCAGTGCTGGGACGGGGTGAACCTGGACTCGACCAACCACCAGAGCCACATGGCGTACCCGGTGAACAACGACTGCCCGGCCAGCCACCCGGTGCCCGTGCCGAAGCTGCGCCAGGTGATCCGGTACCCGGCGAACGGTGACACGGCCCGCTTCCGGCTCGCGTCCGGTGCCGGCTACACGATGCACGGCGACTTCTTCAACGCCTGGCCGGTGGCGGAGATGGAGCGCCGGGTACGGGACTGCATCCGCCCGATCATCAAGTGCGGCGTCAGCGGGACGCCGTGACGGTCGTACCTCCTCGCCGGCCCGGCACCGGGCCGGCGAGGCTGTCCGCCCTGCTTGCCGGGCTGCTGCTCGCCCTCGTGCCGGCGGCCGGCTGCGCCACCGGGCCGGCCACGGAAAGGGCCGCGCCGGCCTCCGTCGTGTCGACCCCGGCCACGGCGACGCTCGGCGGCACCGACGTGGCCTGGATCCAGTTGATGATCCCGATGAACGAACAGGTGCTCAAGGCGCTCGACCTCGTACCCGGGCAGACCACCGACGAGCGGATCCGGGACCTGGCCGGGCGGATCGCGGCGGGCCGGCGCGCGGAACTCGACGACCTGAGGCGGCTGCGGGGCAACGCGGGGCTCCCGGCGGTCAACCAGCACGAGGGGCACGACCTGCCCGGCATGGTGATCCCGGCCGACCTCGTCGTGCTGCGCTCACTGCGCGCCGCGGCGTTCGACCGCGCCGTGCGGGAGACCCTGCGTGAGCATGTGGAGCAGGGCGCGCGGCTCGCGGACGCCGAACAGACCAACGGGGCCGATCCGGAGACCCGGCGGCTCGCGGAGCGGATGCGGCACACCCGGGTCACCGAACTCGGCTGGCTCAGGCGGACGACGGCCACGCCGTGACCCTGTCCGCCACGTCGGACGCCGGCGGCGACCGCGGGTGGTTCAGGCGTCAGCAGCCACAGGTGTGGTAGAGGATGTCCCAGTGGTTGCCCTCGTCGGTGTAGAGGGTGCCCGACGGGGCCTGTAGCGTTCCAAAACGTCGCGGGACGAGGCGTTCCGGCGCGCTCGAACGAGTCGTCAAGGTGAGCTTGACGCCGTAGGGCGTGGCGGTTCGGTCACCGGGGCGGTTCGACGTTAACCAACTCGGCGTCCAGCAGATCGGCTGCTTCCTCGACGGTGGACACGAACTCTTCCGGTGGGATCCTGGCGACGAAGACCTTGCCCAGGTCATCCGGAAAGGGATGGTCTGGCCGCCAGAACGCGAAGATGATCACTAGGTCGTCGTCCAGGTAGGCGTACTTGGAGACGTTGTCGACGGTCTCGCCCCACTGCATGAACCAGGACTGCTCCCGAAACTCTGTGTCGTCTGCGTGGAGCAGCCGGAAGATCTCCTCCGGTGTGCGGCCCGGGAAGGGACAGGGCTTGACCTCGCGTCGGCGCACCTGCGCCGCGCTCGACCGCATCACGCGGATCAAGTACGGGAGGAAGGCGTAGTTGTCCTCGGTGGTCAGCCTCGTGCCAGCCGCCCACAGGTCGACGACGCGGAGTTGGTGCGGCTCGACCTCGCCGATCTCCACCGCGAACGTGGCCCGGTCACCGAAGCGTCGTGTCATCAGCCCACGGGCGTAGTCATAAGGAAGGCCGTGCCTGACAGGGTGGCTTGCCATCCCTCGGCCAATGCCTTGCGGACAATCGCAGCGACCGCCGACGGGAGAACGGGCACGGCCGACCCACCAATCCAGCCGAGAGCCCTTCTTGACCAACGCCATGACGACCCTCCTCGACGTCAGATGACCGTGCCCGTAGCGTGTCCGATGCGGCGGTCAGTATGGGGCAGCGCGGGACGCCCGATCAGCGAGGCAGACACACCGCGTGCCGCTGCCCCCACAATGTGGCTACGCCCCGTGTAGATCAACGCGATTCTCAAGCTGAGCGTCGGCCGCTGCCCTAGTCACCTTGCTTGGGCTGGAAGTAGCGCTGATTGATCCGTGCAGCGCCGCCGGGTTTCCCAGCCAGAATCTGACGCCCCTGCCAGTCGACGGTCCGCTCATCACTCCAACCTACGCAGAAGTGCAGTCGCCCTCCGGCGTAAAGGTTGCCAGGTTGCCACAGCGTCATCGGTAGCAGATCAACCAAAAGGGCTTGCATGGCGTGAGGGTAGCCGTAGACCCGCCGAGAGGCTGCCGGCCACAGCGAGTGACAGACTGGGAGTCGAGGCCAGCGGAGGCGTGGTCCTGGTGAGCGGATGCCGCTGGGGTTGGGCGGCGACGGTCAGAAGGGACCCGAACGGTTAGAGCAACTCGAGGATGATCCCGTCCTCGGATTCACTGCCTCCTGGGCCGTGTTCGTGGATGATCTCTACGATCATGTCGAACAGCGTCTGCCCTTGGCGACGCTGTGCGTCCCTGAGCCTGGCCTTGATGCTCGCGCGGTGCGATGGGTGGCAGGTGAGGAGGATCTGCTCCAGCCAGCGGGCCGTCGCATCATGACCGAGCGCGATCCGGGAGGAGTCAGAGTTGACCCACTTGAGTACCCATCCGGTCTCGGGGGTACCGAAGCCGCCGCGGAGGATGTCGTTGAAGGCATCGAGGTTTCCGTTCCAGGTGCCGTGGCAAAGCAGCTGCGAGAACTCGCTTACGAAGCCGGCGAAATCGACGAACGTGACTCCGTCGATGACGAGCACGGGAAGGGCATCGCTCTGCTTGGTCACGGGGCAAGTATGGGTGCGACCCCAGCATCCGGATCGGCCGCTGACAAGGAGCGGCGTCCGTAAGCGCACCCGGTTGACAGCCGGACCCGTCTGAGCAGGTCGGGGGCGCCTTAGGCTTAAGGCCACGTCCGAAGGCGTGTTGCAGATCGATGTGGAGCGTTGCGGGTGAGCTTGCTGGAGTCCGCCCAGCGCGCGCCCAGCACAGCCGACGACTGGAGTCGATGGGCCCGAACCGACTGGAGCGCCTACCTCGCCGCCCGGGACCAGGGCCAGATCTAGGTCGACGACGGGTAGCACTCCCTGGCGCACTTGGATGCGATGAACCCCGTCAGCTCGGGGTCGCCCTCGAACCATTCGCGCTGGCGGGGCAGGAGCAGACGGTTGAACCGCCGATGGAGCTCTTTCTCCCGTTGCCGACGTTCTGGCTCGCTGTCTACGGCGATGACGTGCAGCAGCTCCAGGCCGTGGGGGTTGGCGCCGTGGAAGGGTTGCATCCGCTTGTACGGATCTAGGGCCTGACCGATCTTGATGTAGGGGCCGCTGGCGATGAAGTACACGCCGGCGTAGCGGTGCGGCAGGCCGGGGTCACCGAAGTCGCCGAAGACCTCCTGGCTGGCTTCGATCATGGCTTCTTTCGGATCGCTGCCGTACTTGTTGATCACCCGTCGGTATCGGCCGACCAGCCGCTGCCTGTCCTGGTATTCGTCGTAGGTCGTCATCGCATCGATTCTCCCCTGGCGACGCCGGTCGTGACCAGGCCGGTCTGCGCGGTGCCCACAACAGTGGCGAGCTCGTCACCGAGCAGGCTCGCATACCTACTCGGGCCCAGAACAGGTCTCGGCCCGCCAAGATCAGAAAATACCGCAGGGCCTGATTACCGCACCGGCACCGGCTCACTGTGCGGAGTTGTCCTGACACACTCACCTGATTGGCTTGCACTGCGGATCCGTAACTGGAAGGAAAGGCGTCTGCGGCGGCCGCGCTATTCCTTCCGGGAGCACTGTGCTGCCATCGAGGAAAGTGCACGGAAGTTGTTCAGGATTTATGTCCGCGGCGGTCAGGTCCGCGCTGTTCAGCTCCGCGCCGCCCAGGTCTGCGTTGCTCAAGTCCGCGCCGTACAGGCGCGCGGCGGTCAAGCGCGCGTTGCGCAGATTCGCGTTGCGCAGGTCTGCGGTGCGCAGGGTCGCGCCCCGCAGGTCCGCGTCGCTCAAGTTTGCTAGGACCAGGTTCGCGTCGCTCAAGTTCGCTTCGCGCAGGTCCGCGCCGCTCAAGTCCGCTTCGCGCAGGCCGGCGCCGCTGAGGTGGGCGGAGAGCAAGGAGGCGCGGCTAAGGTCGGCTCGAGAAAGGTCGACATGGCCTTCGCCGTCGCGGAGCGGGTCACGGCGTGCAAGCACGGTTAGGGCCGCCTGGATGTCTACAGGCCGAGGGGGGAGTTGCCATACAGGCAAGCTGTTCCGAGTACGGCGGGGTGCCGGCGCGTGGACGCGGATGAACGCGCTGAGGATGTCGACAACCGCCGGTTGGTCATTGGCGGAGTCGCGCATGATGCGTTGCAGGGCGTAGATCGCTCCCAGCCGGACGTCAATCTTTTGCGGGCCGGACTGGCCGAGCTGGTCGACGGCCTTGGTGAACCGATCGGTAATTTGGCCCTGCTCGGCCAGCTGCTGCTGGAGCAGGCCCAGCCGCTGCTGGTTGCCGTTGTAGACGCTCGTCCCGATCAAGCCACCGCCGACCACGAGCACTGACAGAAGGCTCGCTATCGCGGTCCACTTTTGCCACTTGTCAGGCTTCGTGTGCACCTGGCATACCGGAGTCAGCTTCCCCCCAGCTGACGCAACTCCGGACGCGGACAGCCGGCGCGGCAGTACGCGAGGCGGTGCAGCGGCCTTTAGCCGCCGGGACCGCGATTGGCGGTCAGACCCGGCGGGTGGCCACGCTGGCCCGCCTGTTCTCCACGCGGTACGGACAGCGGCGAGGCGAGCACGGAAGGTTTGCACGACTCCATTGGACCCTGCGGCTTCCACCAGTGCTCGCCCACATCAGAGCGCCCCGACTGCAGCGCGGCTGGGACAGCCCGGTGCCGCTGATCGTGACGGCCATCGTCTTCGCCGCCAACATGCTCGGATTGTTCCTGCTGATCGGCTGCCTGCGACCCGCTGCCGCCCCTCCCGCACCAGCGTGGCGAGATGACGATCAGAATCTTGTTTCCCGTACGACCGGAGAACCGCCGCCCAGCCTCAGGTGACCGGCGCAAACCTGCCGGTGATCGTCGGGTGGTTATCGCCGTACGGAATCGGCGTTTTCTGTTGTTGTTCTGGTTTTCTCAGCTGGGGTGACCGACCAGCTGGCGAGGAGTTTGAGGCGGTCCTCGGACGGGGTGCCGGGTTCGGCGGTGTAGATCATCAGGTTGTGCACGGCGCGGCCGGGCAGGGGCAGGTCGAGGTCCTGGAAGGTCAGCTCCAGGTGGCCGACCTCGGGGTGCTGGAGTCGTTTGACGCCGTCGTGGCGGATCAGGACGTCGTGCGCGGCCCACTGGTCGCGGAACTCCTGACTGAGTGTGGACAGCTCGCCGATGAGGTCGCGCAGCGCGCGGTCGCGGGGCTCGCGGGCGGCCTCGGCGCGCAGCAGGGCGGAGGTGGCGTGGCCGGCGGCGGTCCAGTCGACGAAGAAGTCAGGGGAGCCGGGGTCGAGGAAGATGTAGCGGGCGAGGTTGGGGCGCCCACGCTTGTCGGCGGTGGCGCTGGCGAACATCGGCGCGTGCAGGGCCTGGGCCAGAGGGTTGGCGGCGATGACGTCGGTGCGTCCGTTGCGCACGAACGCCGAGGACATCGTCATGGAGTCGAGCATCCATTGGACTCGGGGCGGGACTTCGACGTCGCGGCGACGCGAGGGCGTGCGACTGCCGGCCCGCGAGGACCGGGCCAGGTCGAACAGGTAGGTGCGTTCGTCGTCGTCGAGGCGCAGGGCGCGGGCGACCGCGTCGAGAACATCCTCGGACACGCCGCCGATGTGCCCCTTTTCCAGCCGGGTGTACCACTCGGTGCTCACGCCGGCGAGGACGGCTACCTCCTCGCGCCGCAGCCCGGCGACCCGGCGGCGGGCGCTGGTCGGCAGTCCGGCCTGCGCCGGGGTGATCCGGGCGCGCCGGCTGGCGAGGAAGTCGCGGATCTCGTCGCGGTTCCCGGGCTGCTGGTCCATGTCTTTCACGGTATCCGCTGGTCACGACGCGAAAGGGGTCGAGGCTGTACCCCCATAGGCTCGACCTTCTCCGGTGGCGGGCGTCGCGGTCTGCTGGTGGACATGACGAGCAAGACACAGACAGAACCGACGGTGGCGCTGGGCACGTGGGCCTGGGGAGACAGCGGCGAGGGCGACGGCTACTTCGGCAGCCGGCTCACCGCGGACGGGCTGCGCGAGGTTGTCGAGAAGGCGCAGGCGAACGGGTTTACCCTGTGGGACACTGCGGTGGTGTACGGCATGGGTCACTCCGAGACGGTCCTCGCACAGGCGCTGGAAGGCTACGACCGTGGCGAGTACCAGCTGTCGACCAAGTTCACCCCGCAGGCCGCGGGCGACGGCGGCGATCCGGTGGCGGAGATGCTGGAACAGAGCCTTGACCGATTGCGTACGGAATATGTGGATCTTTATTGGATCCACAATCCCGCCGACGTGGCCCGCTGGACGCCGCAGCTGATTCCGCTGCTGCAGAGCGGCAAGATCAGGCAGGTGGGCGTCTCGAACCACAATCTGGAGCAGATCGCGCTGGCCGACGAGATCCTCGGCGAGGCCGGTTTTCGTGTGGAGGCGGTCCAGAACCACTACAGCCTGCTGTACCGGGGATCGGAGCGCGCGGGCATTCTCGATCACTGCCGCGAGAATGACGTGCGGTTCTTCGCCTACATGGTCCTCGAGCAGGGGGCACTGACCGGACGGTACGGCGTGGCCCATCCGTTGCCGGCCGGCACGAACCGGGCGGCCGCGTACAACGACGTCCTGCCCAAGCTGCAGGCGCTGACCGAGCGGATGCGGGCGATCGGCGCGGACCGGGGCGCGTCGGCCGCCGACGTCGCCACCGCCTGGGCCATAACCAAGGGGACCACGCCGATCATCGGGGTCACGAAGGCCGACTACATCGACGGGTTGGTCCGGGCTCGCGGCATCGAACTCGCCGATGAGGAGATCGCGGAGTTGGAGGCGCTGGCCGACGCCACCGGCGTCGACACGCGCGGCTGGTGGGAACAAGCCATGTAGGCGGCTCTTCGATCAGGAACGAAGTGTGCGCAGGCCGGTGCGGATCTCGCTGACCATGATCTCGGGTTGTTCGAAGGCCGCGAAGTGTCCGCCCCGGCCGGCCTCGCCGTAGTGGATCAGGTTGCCGTAGGTGTCTTCGATCCAGCTTCGCGGCAGGCGGGGGATGTCCTTGGGGAAGACGGTCACCGCGACCGGAAGGGTCAGCTTCGGGCCGGCGAACGTGCTCGAGCGGTTCTCCCAGTAGATGCGGGCGGACGACGCCGCGCTGTTGGTGAACCAGTAGAGCGAGATCGCGTCGAGCATGTCGTCGGTGCCGAGCTCGTCGTCGGTCTTGGACTGGAACTTGTCATAGATCCAGGCCGCCTGACCGGCGGGCGAGTCCGCCAACGCGAATCCGATGGTCTCCGGTTTCGTGCCCTGAAGGTGGTTCGCCCCGCCGAGATCACCGGTGTAGTGGGCGAGGGTCTCCACGGCGTCGCGCTGTTCGGGCGACAAGGTGTCGGGTATGCGGTCGGGAAAGGCGAACTGGGTGTTCAGGTGAATGCCGAGGAGCCCCTCGGGCCGCATGGCCCCGAGGGCGGTGGTGACGGCGGCGCCCCAATCGCCGCCCTGCGCGGCCCATCCGGTGTAGCCGAGGCGTTTCATCAGCTCCGCCCACGCGCTCGCGATGCGCGGCACCGTCCACCCGGTCGTCGCCGGTTTCCCCGAGAACCCGAACCCGGGCAGCGACGGAATGACCACGTCGAACGAATCGGCGACGTCCCCGCCGAACGCGACCGGATCGGTCAGCGGGCCGATCAGCTTCAGGAACTCGACGATCGAGCCCGGCCAGCCGTGCGTGAGGATCAGCGGCATCGCGCCGGGATTGCTGGACCTGACGTGGATGAAGTGGATGTCCAGGCCGTCGATCTCGGTCAGGAACTGCGGGAATCGATTGAGCTCGGACTCGAAACGCCGCCAGTCGTAGCGGTGCTCCCAGTGGTCGGCCAGAGTTCTGGCGTTCTCCAGGCGGACCCCTTGGGACCAGTCGTCCACCGTCTCCGGGTCCGGCCAACGGGTTCGGGCCAGTCGCTGCTTCAGGTCGTCGATCTCGGCGTCGGGGATCGAGACGGTGAAAGGGCGGATCATCGCTTCTCCTTCGTTGCACACTGGTGTGCAGCCTAAGTGATTGCACACCAGTGTGCAATGATGCTCCCGTGCCGGCCGAGTCCTCCCGTACGCGCTTGATGAACGAGACACGCCAACGCATCCTCGACGTCGCCCTCGACGTGCTGGGCGACAACCCGGAAGCGGGAATGGGCGAGATCGCCACCGCCGCCGGCGTCGTGCGCCGCACGGTCTACGGCCACTTCCCCACGCGCCTCGACCTGCTCCGGACACTCATGGAACGGGCCGTCGCCGAGATGACAGCCGTGCTGACCGAGGTCAACGCCGGCGGCATGGAAGCCGAGGCGGCGTGGGTCGCCTTCGTCGCCCGCGTCTGGCCGGTGACACACCGCTACCGGGTGCTGCTGGCGCTGCGCCGCGGCGAGTACGGCGAGACCATCCACGGGCTGCTCGGCCCGGTCGACGAACTCCTCGCCGACCTGGTGAAACGCGGCCAGGACAGCGGCGTGTTCGCACAGCACCTACCGGCCGGGATCTTGAGCCAGGTCACTTACGGCGCCGTGTTCGCCATCGCCGACAACGACCTGCCGAACGGAACCCTCGACGCCCGGGCAGCGGCGATCACGAGCCTGCTGATGCTGGGAGTCCCCGAGACGCGCGCCATCGCCCTCGTGGACGAGCAACCCTGACTGTTCCCGTCCGGCGCTCTTCGGGGATCCACCCGTTCGCGGCCGCCGGCGCTCCGCACGGCTGGCTCGGCAGCTGCTGCGACCCGGAGCACTTCGAGCTGTCTGTGACCTGCCCCGATCGGCGCGGGGCGGGGCGCCGCGGGGCGGCGCGGGTGCTGATGCGACGCGGCGGCGTCTACCGCGGCCATGTGCACGCCCGACGTCGACCCGCACAGGCGGTCAATGCCGTCCGTTGTTCACGAGTGCCAGTGCCAGGTCGTACGCCTCGACGAACTTGCCGTGCGCCACCCAACTCTTGGTCCGCATGTGCCGGGGCCAGTCCTCCCGGCGGTCGAGCAGGCGCGCCAGCGGGATGTGATACGGCCGCTCCATGCAGTGCAGCCCATCGGTGGAGATGACCCACTGGTCGTTGGGCATCTCGACGACCGGCCCCAGTTCCACCGGCAGCCGGCCGGTCTGTGCGGCGACCGCCGTCCGCAGCGTGTCCACCAGGGCGCCGGCCCACCCGCCGAGCAACGCGTCGGCATCCACCACGAGGGCCGCCGCGATGCGGCCGGCCAGGTCCGCCTCGTTCTCGCCAGCACGCCAGTCGAGCGTGTCGATCGGTTGACCGTCGGCCCGTTCCAGCCCCACCGGCAGGCTGGCCGCCTCGGCCGGGGATCGGGGCGCCCGGACCCGCAGCCGCGCGCCGGACGCCCGCACCTTCACCCGTACCCCGCGCGGCGCGATCGCCGAGACGGAGTCGGCCTCGACAAGTACCCGGGCCACGGCGCGCTGGGTCGGCGACCGGTCGGCGGCGGCGAACGCCTCGTCCCGGCGCTCGCCGAGTCGCTCGATGTCGTCCCGGCTGGTCGCGCTCAACGCGTCGATCATCGCGGCCGTGGCCGAGACCTCGGTGCGCACCTGCGCCAGGTCGCTGGAGATCGATCGGGTCTGCTCCTCGGTACGGCGCATCCGCGCCTCCAACATTCGGCCGAGAAACAGCAGCGGCATCAGCATCACCAGTGCCGAGCCGAACTGCTGGAGCAGGCCGGGCACGTAGGACCGGCCTGCGATCAGCCAACCGGCCACCACCATCCCGGCGCCGACCAGTGTCGCCAGGATCGGCAGGGTGGTGTTGGGGTCGCGGGCGAGCCGCCAGAACCTGACCAGCATGTGCCTCATTCCCCGGGTGGCGGTGCTCGGTTACCGTCGGGAAGGGACGGCGACGGTCCGGTGCTCCGGGCCGCAGGTTGGTTCCATCATCCCTGGACGGTGCCGATGCGCGCGACCGAGACCAAAGTGGTCGGTGTGCCGGTGGCCTACGGACTGGAGACCTTCCGCAACCGGGTCGACGAGCTCGAGCACATCGTCGAGGCGCTGGTGCGGCCCGACACCCGCGTCGTGACTGTCGTCGGCCGGCGCGGCATCGGCAAGAGCGCCCTCGCCGCCAAGGCCGCCGAGCGGCTGATGACGGCCGTCGACGGACATCGTCCCGGCGGCATCGTCAACGTCAGCTCCCGCACCTCCGGGATCAGCCTGGAGCGGATCTTCCTCGACGCCGCCCACCTGCTCGGTCCTGCCGAGGAGGAGCGCCTGCTCCAGGTCTGGTCCAGCGGCCGTTCGGCGGCCGACAAGGTACTCGAACTCTTCACCGCGCTGGCCCCGCTGCGCTGCCTGATCGTCGTCGACAACCTGGAGGACCACCTCACGGACGAGGGGGAGCTGACGGACGAGGACCTACGGCTCCTGCTCGACCTGGTCTTCCGGGCACCGCGCCCGCCGCGCCTGCTGATCACCAGCCAGGTGCCGCCCGCCCTGCCCGCGGCGGTCCGCCGCTACGAGGCCCGCCTCCGGCTGGACCAGGGGCTCCCCACCGAGGAGGCGGTCCAGCTGCTGCGCGACCTCGACCGCTCCGGAACGACGGCGCTGGGCCACGCCAGCGGTGCCGAACTCGCCGACATGGCCCGCAAGGTGTACGGCATCCCCCGCGCGCTGGAACTGGTCTTCGCCGCGATGAGCGACGACTACCTGACCATGCCGTCGCTGGGCGAGATGCTGACTTCGTTCGGCAGCCGCGGCGACATCGTGGCCGGCCTGGCCCAGGACCGCTACCACCGCCTCGACGAGCGGGCCAGGATCGTGCTGGACGTGCTCGCGGTCTTCCACCGTCCGGCGTCGGTGGAGGCGGTCGCCTGGGTGCTCCGGCCGATCGCGCCGGCCGTCGACGCCGCTCCGGCCCTCGCCACGTTGGCGCGTACCCACATGGCGACGCTGGACCGGCGGTCCCGCACGTTCGTGCTGCACCCGCTCGACGCCGACCTGGCCTACGCCGGCCTGCCGGAGTCCGGCGTGCTCGGCCGGCGGTCGCTGGAACGGCGTGTCGCGCAGTATTACCTGCACGAGGCACCGGACGAGTCGCGGTGGGAGGTCGTCGACGACGTGTCGGCGTACCGCTGGGCGTTTCACCACTGGGTCAAGGCGTACGACTACGGCCTGGCCGCGCGGTTGCTGGAGCAGATCGGCGAGTTCATGGTCTGGCGCGGATCGACGGCCGCCGTGATCGAGATGCACGCCGAGGTCGACGGCCACCTTACCGACGACGACACCATCCTGGCGCACCTGCTCGGCTTCGGTTTCGCCCGCACGATCGGTGGCCCGGTGGCCGCCGCGGTGCCGTTGCTGGAGCGCGCCGAGGAACTGGCCCGGGCCGACGGGGACGAGCGGAAGGTGGAGAACGCGCTGCGCCTGCTCGCCGGCGCGTACCGGCCTGCGGGTCGGCTCCAGGAGGCGATCACCAGCGGGCTGGCCGCTGCCGACCTGGCGCACCGGCTCGGCAACTACCACAACGAGAGCCACTCCCTGATCAACGTCAGCCTCGCCCACAGCTACCTGGGCAACATGGGCGACGGGCTGCGCACCGCCGAGCGGCTGCGCGAGCTCGGTGAGGCACACGACGACGACCTGCTGGTGGCGCGGGCGCGGGACGCGAAGAGCGCCGCCTACCTCGTCGGGCGACGGTGGGCGGAGGCCCGGGACGAGGCGGTCGCCGCCATCGGCGCGTACGAGCGCACTCGGGTCACCGAGGCGATCGGGTACGCCCGCAACGTGCTGGGCCTCGCGCAGCTCGGGCTCGGTGACACCGGGACGGCGACCGACACTTTCCAGCTTGGCCTGGCCGACGCCTTCACCTCCGAGCAGCCGAGGGTCGAGGGCTTCTGTCGGTACAACCTCGCCTGGGTCTACTGGTCGACGGGGCGACTCCAGGAGGCCACCGGCGAGGCACAGCTCAGCCGGCGCGCGTTCGAACGGGCCGGTAGCGCCGAAGAGCCGGCCGCCGCCGCGCTCGCGCTCGCCGCCGCCGCGATGCTGGCCGGCGACGTACCCGAGGCGTCCGCGCGGCTGGCCGAGGCGGCCCGGCATGTCGGTGCGAACCCGGACCTTTGCCCGGCGGCATGGCTCAGCGCCGAGGCGGAACGATTGACGAGAGCGGGTGCGGAATGAGTGGACCGGAGGAACTCGTGGGCGCGGCCCAGCTCGCCTACTTCCACGGTCGGGACCGGGATGCCGTCGCGTTGTGCGAACAGGCGCTCGACCTGCTCGACGCCGAACCGGTACGTCGACCGGAGCCCCGGGTCCGAGCGCTGCACGTGCTGCTCTCGGCCACCCAGCGCTGGTGGGGCGCCGAGGGGTCGCCGCAGCGGCCGACCGCCGAGTTGGTGGCGGCGGTGCTGGACACCGCGGACGACAGCGGCGACCCGCTGCTGAAGTCGATGGCCCGGCACGCGCAGGGCGCGTACCTGATCGCCACGAACAGCCTGCCCGAGGCGATCTCCGTGCTGGAGGAGGCGGTCCGGTACGCCCGGGAGAGCGGCGACCCGCTGGCACAGGTCGACGCCATCGCCGAACTCGGCCACCATATGGCCGGCAGGGACCTGCACCGCACGCTGGAGCTGCTCACCGAGGCGCACGCGCTGGTCGACGGGCTGGACAGTCGCGACATCGGGGTGCTGGTGCGATCGGGGCGGATTGCTGGCTTCCTCGGGGTCGGCCACTTCGACGCGGGGAACTTCGACGAGGGCGAGAGCTGGCTGCGCCGGGCGCTCGCCGACCTGGAGACCGCCGGCATCCTCGACCAGTTCCTCATGATGTCCAACTACCTCGGACAGCTCCTGGTGGCCGCGGGCCGCTTCGCGGAGGGGCGGGAGGTGCTCGGCCGGGCGATCGACCGTACGCCCCGGGAACCGGACGCCAGCACTCACCTCGGCTACAACCTCGGCCTGCTCGGAAAGCTGGAGTTGGAGAGCGGCCGGCCGGCCGAGGCGGCCGGCCCGATCAACGAGGGGTGGCGGCACCTCCGCCAGACCCGGCACGCGAGCGTCCGCCCGATCCTGCGCAACTACCTCGCCGAGCTGCTCATCCACCCAGGCTACGAGCGGCGGGCCCCGGCGGCCGCGGACCGGCTGCTCGTGGAGAACGAGGAGGACGCGCGTCGGACCGGCTTCCTGCGCAGCGAACTCAACGCGCTGATCCTGCACGCCCAGGTGCGGCTCGAACTCGGTGACCTGCCGGGCGCCGTCACACTGGCCGAGCAGGCGGCGATCCGGTTGGAGAAGGTGGGGGCGCTGCCGGCGCTGCGCAGCGAGGAGGTCCACCTGGTGCACCACGACGTGCTGCGGCGTGCCGGCCGGGACGCCGACGCGCAGCGGGCGCTCGCCCGGGCCCGGGATATCCTGCTGGCCAAGGCCGAGACGATGGCCGACCCCGAGCACCGCCGCGCCTTCCTGACCCGGGTGCCGGTGAGCGCCGCGATCCTGGCCGCGACCGACCGCTGGGGGTCGTGACCCAGCCGGGGGCGCCGGCGCCTTCGGCTGCTGCCGTACGTACGGTGACACGACTCAACCCCTGGCTGGCCGCCACCCCTCGGCAACGCCGCCGGAGCATTCACCTGCAGCCACACATTCTTCAGGTCCAGGAACCGCTCACCGACGCGCAGCGACTGCGGTGGAGCCGACGACGCGCCCGCATGCATGCGGTGCGGGCCGGCAGCTGGGGGCGCCGCACTGTTGTCGGCGTCCGACCCGCAAGCGGCGACAGCAGCGAACGCTGTCACCAGCGTCATGGCGCCCGCCGCGAACCTCCACCGTGGACTGTCGAATTTCCGCTCTGATCACGGGATTAACGGTCGTCTCAGATTCGCTCGGTACGAAGTTGGCCTCAGACAAGCGATGCAACCCGTCAGGAGGCTATTGATGTCAGTCAACGCAGCGCCGCCCAGGGAAGCGCCGCCCGGTCGGTTGGCAGGTCGGTGGGTGCCGTGGCTCGTGATCGGTTTGTGGCTGGCGCTGGCGGCGGTCATGGTGCCGTTGAGCGGAAAGCTGAGCTCGGTCACCACCGACAGAGCCGTGGACACCCTGCCGGCCGGCGCCGAGTCCACCAAAGTGGCGGTGCTGGAGGACAGCCTCCCCGGCGGCGAGGACAACACGTTCGTCTTCGTGTACCACCGCGCCGGCGGCATGACCGACGCCGACCGCGCGACGGTCGAGCGCCACTACAACACCCTTGCCGAGCGGTACCCGCCGAAGGCGGCGGCCGGCGAGGACGACGAGGGCCCGGCGACAAGACTCTCCACCGACGGCAAGGCGATGATGTTCACCCTCGACGTGAGCACGACCTACGGCGCACCGGAGGCCATCGTCGGCCCGTTGCGGGACGCCGCGAAGGACCGCCCCACCGGCCTGGAACTCGACGTGACTGGCCCGGCCGCGATCGACGGCGACATGGACGCTGTCTTCGACGGCATCGACCTGCAGGTCTTCCTCACCACCGTCGTCGTCGTCACGGTCCTGCTTATCCTCACCTACCGCAGCCCGGTGTTGTGGTTCATCCCGCTCTTGGTCGTCGGCGCGGCCGCACTGACTGCAATGGCGACCGTCTACCTGCTCGTCAAGGGCTTCGGCATCGTGGTCAACGACCAGAACTCGGCGCTGCTGACGATCCTGGTGTTCGGCGTCGGCACGGACTACGCGCTGTTGCTCATCGCTCGATATCGGGAGGCACTGCACCACCACGAGAACGTCCGGGTCGCGATGGTCCACGCGTTGCGCGGCGCGGCGCCGGCGATCGTCGCGTCCGCGGCCACCGTGGTCGCCGGCCTGCTCTGCCTGCTCGTCGCGGACCTGAACAGCACCAGCGGGTTGGGCCCGATCGGCGCCGCCGGCATCCTGTGCGCGCTGGTGGCCACGCTGACGCTGTTCCCGGCGGTGCTCGTGGTGCTCGGCAGGCGAATCTTCTGGCCGGCCATCCCGCGGTTCAGCACGGCCGTGCAGGACAAGCCGGGGCTGTGGGGACGGCTCGGCACCGGCATCAGCCGCCGACGGTGGGTGGCCACGCTCGGCTCGTTCGGAGTCCTCGGCGTGCTCGCCATCGGTCTGACAGGTAACACCGGCGCCCTGCGGGAGCAGGACCAGTTCCTGTCCGCTCCGGAGTCCGTCACCGGCTTCACCGTTCTCCGCCAGCACTTCCCGGAGCTCGGCGGCCAGCCGATGACGATCTATACGCGGCCGGCGTACCAGGAGCGGGTGGTCGACATCGTCAAGCGCACTCCCGGCGTGGCAGAGGCCGTCCCGGGCCAGACCGTCGGAGGCTGGGCCGACATCTCCGTGTTCCCGACCGACGCGCCGGACACCGCCGCGGAGTACGACACGATCAAGCGGGTGCGCACCGCTGTGCACGCGGTGAACGGGGCCGAGGCGATCGTCGGCGGGCCGAGCGCGGAGAACCTCGACACCGAGGTGACCACCAGCCGCGACGAGAAACGGGTGATCCCGCTGGTGCTCGCCGTCGTCCTGATCGTCCTCGGGCTGCTGCTGCGCGCGATCCTGGCCCCGCTGGTCCTGATGGCGACTGTGATCGTCTCGTTCGCGGCGGCCTTCGGCGGCAGCGTGTTCGTCTTCGACACGATCCTCGGGTTCAAAGGTATCGACTATTCGGTGCCGCTGCTGGCATTCATGTTCCTGGTGGCGCTCGGCGTCGACTACAACATCTTCCTGGCCAGCCGGGCCCGGGAGGAGACCGTCCGTCTCGGCACCCGAGAGGGCATGCTGAAGGCCCTGTCGGCCACCGGTGGCGTCATCACCTCGGCAGGGCTGGTCCTGGCGGCCACGTTCGCGGTCCTCGCCACACTTCCGCTGGTGATGCTGATCGAGGTCGGGTTCCTGGTCGCCTTCGGCGTGCTGCTCGACGCCCTGCTGGTGCGGTCGGTCCTGGTGCCCGCCCTCACCCTCCTGATCGGCCGGCGGATCTGGTGGCCGAGCCGGCTGTCCCGTCGAGCGGCAGGCCCGCCGATCGGTCGACACACGCTCGCCGACGAGGAGGAGCCCGCGCTGCAACGGTGAGCGCGGCGGCACGGACGAGATCCGGGACGGGCATCGCGCCCGTCCCGTGTCCTTTCGTGGGCCCGACGGCCGCCGCCCTCCGGTCCTGCGCGACGCGCCGGGTGGGGTCGGCGCACTGCGGTGTCCGGCCCCGAAGGTGACGGCGCGGGGTCGTGACCGAAGGCGGCCGTCTCTTGTCCTGCGCCGCACCGCCGGGACGGGGTCAGCGCGCCGCGGTGCCCTCCCCGGCGGCGCGGCGCGCGATCGGGGCGGGCGGGGCCGCGGCCGGAAGGTCGACCCGAAGCAGCGCGCCACCGCGGGTGGAACGGGCGACAGCGGCCCGGCCGCCGTGGGCGTCGACGACCCGCTGCACGATCGACAGCCCCAGACCGGATCCCGGCAACCCCCGGGCGCTGTCGGCACGGTAGAACCGGTCGAACACCCGCGGTACGTCGACTGCGTCGATGCCCGGCCCGGCGTCGTCGACCTCGAGCACCGCCGACGCGCCCTCGGCACGCAGCCGGACCTGGACCGGCTGGTCCGCGGGGGACCACTTGCCGGCGTTGTCGATGAGGTTCAGCACCGCCCGCTCGAGCGCAGCGGGACGCGCGCTCACCCACACGGAGGTCACGTCGAGCGCGACCTCGATGTCAGGCACGCGGGAACGCGCCCGGGTCGCGGCGGCCACCACCACGTCGGCGAGGTCGAGCAGTTCGGTGCTCTCGTCGCTGACGTCACCGCGCGCCACCTCGGTCAGTTCGGTGGCAAGGGTGCTCAACTCGGCCACCTGGGCGCCGAGATCGTTGAGCAACCGGGTCCGGCTCTCCGCCGACAGTGCGCTGTCCAGGGTGCCGCGGCGATCGAGCCGGATCAGCAGCTCGACGTTGAGGCGCAGGCTGGTGAGCGGGGTCTTGAGTTCGTGGGCGGCGTCCTCGGCGAGCAGCCGCTGGGCCCGCCGGGAGTCCCGGAGCGCGGCGAGCATCTCGTTGATCGACTGGCTCAGCCGCCGGATCTCCCCACCGCCCTCATCCGGGATGTCGGCGTCGAGAACCCGGGTGTGCGCGACACGTACCGCTGCGGCAGTCAGCCGATCGATCGGTGCCAGCCCGGCCCGCGCCACGGTCCGCCCGACAAGGGCGCCCCCGGCCACGCAGAGCAGCCCGATCAGCAACATCCCGAACCCGAACCGGTTGATCGGGCTGTCGTCGCTGTTGCGGGCCACCTGGACCGCGCCGTCGCCCGCCCGCAGCGTGTAAATGCGGTAGCCGTCCTCGTCGCTGTCGTTCGACTCCATCAGGTCGGCCGACGCGCCCTGCGCCACGCGCCCGGCGCGCCCGCTGACCGGAGGCAGCGCGGGTTGGCCGACCGGCGTCCGGGTCGAGCCGTCGGGCAGGATGAGCCGTACCAGCCGACCGGCCCCGGGATACGGCGGTAGCTGAATTTGCGCCACACCGGCGTGCTCCGCGTCCATCGCCAGGACGCGAGAGTCGGCGCGCAGCTGATCCTCGGCGGTGTCCTGCAGCTCCCAGTCCATTAGCTCGCTGGCCACCTGGAAGGCCACGAACACGCTGACCGCGATGGCCGTCGCCGCGATCACCGTCAGCCTGGTCCGCAGGGACCGCCGGCGCCACCACCGGGTCAGCCGGCGCGGTTCCCGGCCGGCGGGCCTGCTCACGGAGGAGTCTCCCGCAACGTGTATCCCAGGCCGCGCAGCGTGTAGATCAATCGCGGCTCACCCTCGGCCTCCATCTTGCGGCGCAGGTAGCTCACGTACACCTGGAGGTTGTTGGCGGTGGCGCTCATGTCGAAGCCCCAGATCGCCTCGAACAGCGCGTCGCGGGTCAAGACCCGGGTCGCGTTGCGCACGAGAACCTCCAGCAGGGAGAACTCGGTCCGGGTCAAGCGCAGCGGCCGCCCGCCACGCCACGCCACGAACCTGTCGGGATCGACCCGGACGTCGGCGAACGACAGGATCTGCGACTCCCCGTCGGCCGGCGTGCGCCGGCGCAGCAGGGCCCGCACCCGGGCCAGCAACTCCTCGGTGGCGAACGGCTTGGGCAGGTAGTCGTCAGCGCCCGCGTCGAGCCCCGCGACCCGGTCGGAGACCTGGTCACGGGCGGTCAGCATCAGCACCGGCAGATCCCGACCCGCGGCCCGCAACCGCCGGCAGGTCTCCAACCCGCCGAGGCGAGGCATCATCACGTCGAGGATCAGCAGATCCAGCGCGTCACCGCCCGCCCCACCGACCCCGTCGAGCACAGCGAGACCGTTGGCGACGGTGCTGGTGTCGTAACCCTCGACCTGGAGCACCCGCTCCAGCGACTCACGGATGGCCCCGTCATCATCCGCGATCAGGATCCGCACGCCGGCCCGCCCCCTTTCCAGTCGATGCTTTGCCGCTCATCCTTCCCGGTCAACCTGAAGCCAGGATTAGAACCGTCGCCTCTGGTGCCCGCGGGCCGTGCCCTTAACGGATGCCTGAGCCCAGACTTGACCACTGACGGGACGGCAACGAACCGTGGGACCGCCGGCACGGATATTTGCGAGAACGGAGTGCCGGCGCGCCACCCGCAGGTGTGCGTCCACCAACTGCTCCACCAGTCCCTCGCCCCACCCTCTGTGTGAACTCTTCGGTGGACCCGAAGGCGTCAGCGTTGGCGTCTCCGTAGAGGCGGTAGGGCGCTCCCGCTCATGCCAATGGGACACGCGCGATCGTGGCTGGCAGCCGCGCGAAGGCAGTGCGGCGGCTGATCGCGACGCTGCGGATCGCCGCCGGCCAGCCGGTGACCGTCGTAGGTCAGAGGTAGCTGACGCCGGTCAGGTCCGCGGCTGCCGCCCACAGCCGCGTGCCGACGGCCGGTTCGGTGGCCTCCTGGCTGAGCCGGGCCTCGGTGACTCTGCCTCGCGTCTCCCAGAGCCCGGACGGGCCGAAGAACTGTCCACCCCGCACGCCGGGCTCGGTCGCAGCGCGCAATTGCGGCAGCGCGCCCTGCGCCACCGGCTGGGTTGCCATCACGGTGGGCAATTGCCGCGTTGTAGACGGCGTCGATCGCAGCGGCCAACGGATCGTCACTCGCCAGGGCCATCAGTGCGGGGAACGCGGCGGCCTGCTTTCGCCGGAGACTATAAGGTGCGCGACGTGGCGATTCGACTCGTGCAGGTGAACTTCAAATCCCGGGATAACTCCGCGCTCGGCCGGTTCTGGGCCGAGGCGCTCGACTGGAACGCGTCCAGTGGGGGAAACGGTGCGACAAGCGTGACGCCCGCGGGTTTCGTCTGGACGAAGCCCGACGCCCCCGTCTGCATCGACGTCATCGACGTCCCGGACCCCGAACTGGTGCGGTATCGCACGCACATCGATCTCGCCACCACCTCTGCGGCCCATCAGGCGGAGTGGGTCGCGCGACTGAAGGAACTCGGTGCGACGCCCGCCGACGTGGGCCAGGGCGACGTGCCGTGGACGGTGCTGGCCGACCCGGAGGGCAACGTGTTCTGCGTTCTGGAGCCTCGGGAGATCTACCGGGACACCGGGGTGATCGCGGCGGTGGTCGTCGACTGCGCGGACCCCGGCGTCATGGCCCGGTTCTGGGGCGAGGCGCTGGGCTGGACCCTGCGCGAGCTGACGGACGATCGTGCGCGGCTGCGATCGGCCGAGGGCGTCGGGCCGTATCTCGAGTTCCTCCGCTCAGCCGAGGTGAAGACGGTGCGACACCGGGCCCATCTCGACGTGGTGCCGTACAGCGGCGGCGACCAAGCGGCGGAGGTGGCACGGCTGCGGACCCTCGGCGCAACGCCAGCGGACGTCGGTCAAGGGGACGTCTCGTGGGTCGTCCTCGCCGACCCGGAGGGCAACGAGTTCTGCGTCCTGGCTCCGGGCGGCTGACTGTCCGTGCCGCACCCGCCGCTCGCGGTGCGTCTACGTCAGTCACGCAGTACGACGTGGGCACGTCTCGCCACCGCTGATGCGATGTCGATGTACACCCTCCGGCCACTCCGTTGATCCGCAGCCGCTGCGGCCTGCCGCCCTCGCCGGCGCCTACCTCATTGAGGTCAGAGCGGGTTTACCGATACACCGAAGGGCGCTCAGGCAGTAGCCGGGGCGCCCTTCGCGCGAGAGGCGTGGCTCTAGCCGAGCGGCGCCACCTACGGCTGCGGGGCAGCCACTAGTGCTTCGGGCAGATAGGCGGACCGGATGCCCAACTGCCAGCCGTGCGCGAGATGGGCGAGGGCGGTCAGTGTGACGGCCCCGACCGGTAGCAGGCTCCGTGCGGCCGGGTCGGTGCCGACGCTCTCGCGGTGCGTCACGAGGCGTTGCTGAAGGGCCTGCTCGAACGCGGGCTGGTCGTCGTCGAGCAGGACACGCAACAGCCGCTGGTCCGGTGTCAACATCCCCGCTGCGTCGAGCTGCTCGGCCGCACGCGTGCGCTCGAAGGTCGTTGGCTTCTGCAGTGGCGCCGGCTCCGGACGTGCGTCGGAATAGCCTGCCTGGACAATGGTCAGGTATCCGCACAGAGCATCCATCTCGGCGAGGTCAGCCGCGGCAGACACCGACTCGCGCTTCGAGTACGGAACGCCGTCACGGATGGCGGGAGCGTAGTCGTCGCGCAACAGGGGGCCAATCGCGCGGTCCGGCTCCCACAGCAGTCCACTGAGGATGGACCACGCGAACGCGTCGGTCCACGTCCGCGCCGAGGTCCCGGGTAGGGCCGGTTCCCACGCCTCCTCATAGTGCAGCTCCTCGCTGTCGAGCGTCCTTGTCGCGAGCGGGAGGGGTACCGAAAAGTCACCGTCAGGGAAGCAGGCGAGGCTCAGCACGCCCATCGTGCACTCGGCAGCTGTGATCAGGGCGGTGCGCGACTCGAGCGTACGTAGAGCCGGGTCCGGCAGGGTGCGCGCGGCGAGGTGGTCGGTCAGCTCCTCGCCGAGTTCCCGGAGCCCGCGCCGCAGCGGCATGTCGCCGTAGCGCATGTCGTGCCACCTGCTGAAGGCCCGCCCCGACATGTCCTCAAGTGCCTGCATAATTCGCTGCTCCGCGACTGAATGACGCGTCACTTCAATCGTCATGCGTACCATCCTGGCAGGTCCACGACAGCGCGGTCTCACGCGCCCAGCCGACCATGGATCAGGCGGAAACGACTGCTGTTGGCGGCTGAACCTGTGGCACTGGACGTGGGCAGAGGAGCCGCGTCCGCCGATGTGAGATATCGACGACTGCGCGTGAGTGCGGAGCGATCGACTCAACCATGGGGGGATAGGTCGTCCGGCGTCTGGACGCGCCTGCGTTGACGGCTGTGGTTCTGGTGCTCAGCATTTGTTGCTGCGTCCTGTCGGGATCGACTGCGGGGCGCCGCTGGGTCATCCGCCAATCGATGTCAGTAGCGACGGTGCCCGTCGTCATCAGGGCACTGCCGCCCGTGGCAGGATCTGCCGAGTGAAGATCGGGATGCTTGGGCGTTTCGAGGTTCGCACGGACGATGGCGCTCTGGCCGACGTGCCGGGCGCGCGGCTGCGCGGCCTGTTGATCGCCCTCGCGCTGCAACCTGGTCGCGTGGTCCCCAAGGCGGCGCTCGTCGACTGGATCTGGGGTGAACATTCCCCCGCCGACGCGACGAATGCCCTGCACCGTCTGGTTTCCCGGCTGCGCAAGGTGCTGCCGGAGGGATCGGTTGAGGGACAGGCGGACGGCTATCGGTTGGCGGTGGGACCCGACGACGTCGACGCCGTGCGTTTCGAACGCCTCATCACCGCTGCCCGGGTTCGAAATGACGACGACCCGCAACGGGTACGTCTGCTGCGTGAGGCGATGGCGTTGTGGAGCGGCACCGCCATGCAGGATGTCGATCTGCCGGACAGCGCGGCGTTCGACGCGGCGGTCACCCGGCTCGAGCGGCTACGCCTGACGGCCATGGAGGATCGGTTCGAGACGGAGATCCGCCTGGGCCATGGCGCGGAGCTAGTCGCGGAACTGACTGACCTGGTGGCCGCACAACCGCTGCGAGAGCGACTTGTCGCGGCGCTGATGCGGGCACTTGTCGCGACGGGTCGCGACACCGAGGCGCTGCTCGTGTACGAGCGCACGAGGGAAGCGCTGGCTGACACGCTGGGTGTGGATCCCGCACCGGAGCTGTCCGCGCTGCACGTCGCGCTCCTGCGGGGTGAGGTGGGACGGCGGGAGGAGGAGCGGAACACGAATCTGCGTGTCGAGCTGACCAGCTTCGTCGGCCGGGACGCCGACGTCGCCGCGGTCTGTGAGCTCATCGGCGACCATCGGCTCACCACCCTGATCGGGCCGGGTGGGTCGGGGAAGACCCGGTTGGCCACGGAGACCGCGCGCACGCTAGTCGGCGACCTGCCCGACGGGGTCTGGCTGGTGGAGCTCGCGGCCGTCGGCGCCGACGGTGACGTGGCGCAGGCCACGCTCGCCGGGCTCGGTCTCCGGGATGCCCTGCTCGGCGAGACACCGGGCGCGGAGCCGACGGATCGGGTCATCGCCGCGGTCCGCGACCGGGCGATGCTGCTGGTGCTGGACAACTGCGAGCACGTGATCGAGTCGGCGGCGACATTCGCCCATCGGGTGCTCGGAGAGTGCCGAGGGCTTCGGATTCTCGCGACGAGCAGGGAACCACTCGGCATCACCGGTGAGTCACTGTGGCCGGTCGCGCCACTGGTCCTGCCCGCGCAGAACGCGAACCCGGGTGAGATCGAGTCCGCGCCGGCCGTACGGCTGCTGCGGGACCGGGCCGGCGCGGTGCGCAAGGATCTCGCGGCCGACGTCGACACGTTGGCGACGATGGCGCGCGTCTGCCGTGCGCTGGACGGGATGCCACTGGCCATCGAACTCGCCGCGGCCAGGTTGCGCACCATGTCCCTCGATCAGCTCGCCGACCGGCTCGACGACCGGTTCCGCCTGCTGACCAGTGGTAGCCGCACGGCACTGCCGCGGCACCGGACGCTGCGTGCCGTGATCGACTGGAGCTGGGAGCTGCTCACAGACGCCGAGCGAGTGGTGCTGCACCGGCTCTCGGTGTTCTCCGGTGGGGTGAGCCTGAAGGCGGCCGAGCGGGTCTGCGTCGGCGACACGGTCGAGACGGATCAGGTGTTCGACCTGCTGACCGCGCTGACCGAGAAGTCACTGGTGCTCACCGAGGGGGAGAGAGCGCCGCGCTACCGGATGCTCGGCACGATCATGGAGTACGCCCAGCAGCGTCTCGCCGAGGAGGGGGAATCGGAATCGGCCCGCCGCGCGCACCTCGCGTACTTCACCGAACTCGTCGAGACCGCGGAGCCGCATCTCTACCGCGCTGAGCAACTGGAATGGCTTGCCACGCTCGATGCCGAGCACGACAACATCACCGCCGCGATGCGCGGTGCGATCGCGGCCGGCGAGGCCGACGGGGCGATGCGGCTCGCTGCCGCGGCCGGCTGGTACTGGTGGCTCGGCGGGCACAGGGCGGAGGGCAACGAGCTGATCATGGCGGCGGCTGCCCTGCCGGGCGAGGTGGCCGACGAGAGCCGGGCCGTGGTGTACGCACGCGCCGTCCACGCCGGCGTACACGCTGGTCGTTCCGTTCGTGACCTCGCGACCTGGGGGCCGGGCGATCAGCACCAGGCGGAGGAGTGGATCCGCAAGGCGTACGAGATCAGCCAGCGTGTCCCCAGACACCACCGCGCGCTGAGGTTCGTCGCCGCACTGGAACGCCTGTTGCACGCCCCGGACGCGGCCATGCCCGCGTTCGAGCAGCTGCTCACCGACGAGGATCCCTGGCTGCGCGCCCTCGCCCGGCTGCACCTCGGCAGATTGCGGATCGTGCTCGGCCATGACGGCTACGACGCCGACGTGCACCTGGAGACGGCGCTCGGCGAATTCCGTGCCCTCGGTGACCGGTGGGGGACGTCATTCGCCCTGACCGAGCTGGCGAACCGGATCGCGATGCGTGGCGAGTTCGCCGGTGCCTGCGAGTACTACGAACAGGCGATCGCGGTCGTGACCGAGGTCGGCGCCAGCGAGGATGTCGTCTCGATGCGGTCGCGGCAGGCCCAGTTGTACTGGCTGTCGGGGGATGCGGAGTCGAGCGCGGCCGCTCTCGCGGAGGCGCAGCGGCTCGCCGAGCAGGTCTCCTGGCCGAACGCGCTGGCGGAGCTGGCGCT
Source organism: Micromonospora sp. NPDC023888 (assembly GCF_040639415.1). Lineage (NCBI taxonomy): Bacteria > Bacillati > Actinomycetota > Actinomycetes > Micromonosporales > Micromonosporaceae > Micromonospora > Micromonospora sp. NPDC023888. The sequence goes on from NZ_JBEZZW010000005.1 coordinate 214,952, forward strand.
GGCAAGGGCGGATCTCGCCCGCTGGCGCGGCGACGCCGAGCAGGCACGCCGGCAGCTCGAGGTCGCGACAGTGATGCTGGGCGACGAGGCCAGGCGTGCCTACGTACGCGCCGTGGCACATGACCTGCTCGGCTACCTTGCCGAGGACCTCGACGAGGCTCGCGAACACCGCATCGCCGCCTTTCGCACGGCGACCGAGACGGGACACGGGCCCCTGATCGCCCAGGTCCTTGTCGGGGTCGCGGACCTGGCACTGCGCCTCGACCAGTACGAGCAGGCCGCGCGGTTGCTCGGGGCGAGCGCCCGAGTGCGCGGACTGCCGGATCTTTCCCATCCCGATGTGGCGAGGATTGAGCGGACGGTGCGGCGCGGCCTCGGCGAAGCGGTGTTCGCCGAGGCGGCGCTGGAGGGCGCCGGGGTGGACTGGGGTCGGTTGGTGACGGTCACGCTCGCTTCGTGAACGTGGATCGGGCCCAGAAGTAGCCGACGCGGGCGATGCCGACGCGCCAGGCGAGGGCGGGGATCACGTCGCTGGTGGCTGGTGCGCCGTTGAGGCATCCGCAGGGTTTCGATGATCGGCGTGAAGGGCTGGTACTGCGCGAACTCCCGCAGGCCGGGTCCCATCTTGTCGGCCGGCACGATGGCGCTGCTGAAGAACGGCAGCATGACCAGTGGTACGGAGGCCAGACCTGCCGTTCCCGGGGATTTGGCGGAGTCCAAGCACCACGAGCCCTTGCCGGCGACGGGCGGATCCAACCCCGAACCCGCCCTCGCGGGCGCGGGCGGGTGACACCCGTCCGGCACCGGCCCTCTGGCGCCGGCCGGGAGGTCCGGTTCCGAGGGTGACGCCGCTCGGGAAGCCACCCCTGCGGCGGCGTTCCGGTGGCATCCGCAAGATGGATGAGGATATGTGACACAAGGTGTCAGGATTTGAATTGAGGATGGGGTTCATCGGGCCGCCGTCGACGGTCCGCGTGGACCGACACCATGGACGGATAGATGGATGAGGAACTCCGTGCGCGAAACTCCAGAAGAGCTCAAAGAGCTTCAGGCCCTCCTTGACGACTCCCTCTCCCGCTCCGCCGCGCACCTCCGCTCGATCATCAACACCGAGCGCACTCTGACCGCGCAGCAGCTCACCCAGGTCCTCGCCGGCATGTGCACTCTCGCCCTGTCCACCGTGACGGCGAAAGGTGAGCCCCGGATCAGCGGTGTGGATGGGCACTTCCTGCACGGAAAGTGGCACTTCGGCACGGCGCGCGGCGCCGCCAAGGCTCGCCACCTCGCGGCGCGGTCCGCCGTCAGCGCCGCACACATGCGCGGTGAGGACCTGGGCGTGTTCACGCATGGCAAGGTGGAGACCCTCAACCCTCGGGACAGTGAGCCGGCCGCGGACTGGCCGGAAGTGTTGGCGTACCTCAAGGACTTCTACGGCGATGACGTCTTCGACTGGGACAACGACGTCGTCTACTACCGGCTGCATCCGCACTGGATGACCGTCTTCGCCCCCGACACCGCGAAGCTCACTGCGGAATCCGAGACCTCATCCGCAGTACGGCCGCACCGGGGTCGGGCGACGGCTGACAGATCTGGTGCAGCGACCGCTCAACGCCACCGATGACGGCCTGCCGGGCAGTGGCGTGATCGATGTGTTCGGCACGGGTGGGTTGGCCGCTGTGCCCAGGCCATGCCGCGTTGCGAGAGGGTGAACAAAGGTTGACTGCATTCGTACGGGACGTCGCGAGTATGGGACGCGAGACGATTGAGGTGGTGGGGGCTCGTACCAACAATTTGCGGGACGTGTCCGTGAGTATTCCCAAGGGGCGGCTCGTCGCCTTCACCGGAGTGAGTGGCAGCGGCAAGACTTCGCTGGCCATCGACACCCTGCACAACGAAGCCCAGCTGCGGTATCTGGAGGGGCTTTCGCCGTTCGTACGGCAGTACATTACCCAGCGTAATCGGCCGAAGGTTGATCGTATCCTGGGCCTCGGCGCGACGCTCGCGGTCGACCAGCGCCGTCTGAACCGCAACCCCCGCTCCACGGTTGCGACGATCACCGGCATCGACGGGCACCTGGGGCTGCTGTACTCGCGCCTTCCAGGGATCGGCGCAGATTCGGCGGCGGCGGTTGAGGACGGGCATCTGACGACCGCTCACTTCGACCGATGTCGCGACGGCGGACACTCCGACCGCAGGCTTCTTCCGGCGGTACGCGGCGGGCCTGCCGCTCCTGGGGATGCGGGACGGCGGCCGCTTCTGAGGGGTCGGGACGCACACTACGTCACGGCTGCGCTGTCGCCCCGCCTCTCTACATCGACCAAGCATTGGACGCGCTGCAGGTTGCGATCCGGCGCAGGCACTTCAACGTCCCACCCCGCGCCCGCGGCGCCGTCGCACCGACCGATACGCTGCTGCGCTATCGCAATGGACAACCCGCCACCTATCGGCGCTACGACCTGATGTGGACACGCATCGGCCGGCAGTTGCCGTGGGTAGCCGCCCAGGGAATCACCACGCACTGGCTGCGCCACACCACCCTGACCTGGGTCGAACGCCACTTCGGCTACGGTGTGGCCCGCGCCTACGCCGGACATACCGACAGCCGCGGACCCGCCACCACCACCTACATCAAAGCCGATCTGCACGCCGTCGCCGCCGCGCTGGCTGCCCTCACCGGTCAGCCGCACCCGCTGGCCGGCGGATCGGAAGGCCAAGCCTTGCCCGTACCTCTTGCCAAGGGGTGACCGGCCACCGGCCCGACTACGTTCGCTCACAATCCCGATGTGCGGAGATGAGGCCAGGCTGGCCGGACCTCATCCCTGAAGGTGCGTCATCGTCGAATCTGTTCCGGCTGCCAACAGGGCTAGTGTGAGGAGGGTGAGCGCACCGGGCGAGTCAGCGCAGGCCGCCAGCCTGGACGGGGCCGCAGCGTCGGCGCCGCGCCAATGGCCCCATCATCAGGCTCGAATCGCCCCCGAAGCCCCAATCGCGCTGAGTCCGGCGTTTTCGACGTCCGTTCGCAGCACGGTAACCCGGTGGGGGAGCATGGCCGCTGAACCTCGCCTGAATTGCACCGGGCCGGTGACATGAATGGCGGGCCGGGAACGTTTGTCGCCGCTGCTGCAGGCCGTTGTCGGCATCGGTAGCGATCTCGACCTGCGCAGCACACTGTCGCGGATCGTCGTGGCAGCCTGTCAGGTAGCGGGCGCCCGTTACGGTGCCCTGGGCGTCATCGGACCCGACCGCAGCCTCGTCGACTTCATCACCGACGGGATGACCGTCACCGAGCGAGACCATATCGGCGACCTTCCCACCGGCCGTGGCGTGCTGGGTCTGCTCATCGATGAGCCACTGCCGATCCGGTTGCCGGACATCAGCCACCATCCCCGTTCCCTGGGTTTCCCGCCCGGCCATCCGGTGATGCGCTCCTTCCTCGGGGTTCCGGTCCGCATCCGCGACCAGCTGTACGGCAACCTCTACCTGACGGAGAAACGCGGTGCCGCCGAGTTCAGCGACGCCGACGAGGAGATCGTCATCGCCCTCGCCGCCGCGGCCGGGATCGCTCTCGACAACGCCCGGCTGTACGCGGCGGCGGGCCGGCGCCAGCGCTGGCTCCAGGCGACTGCGGAGATCACTGACACCCTCGTCGGCCAGGTCGATCGCAGCGACGTGCTGCGGCTGGTGGTGGACCACGCCCGCGAGGTCGCCGACGCCGCGCTCGTCGCGATCCTGCTTCACAACGAGACGACCGGGGAGCTGCGCGTCGAGGTCACCGCGCCGCCGAACGCGGCGCTGGACCGGGCGTCGATCCCGCTCGACGGTACGCCGTTCGAGCAGATCATTGCCGCCGGCGGCCATGTCCTGATCGACAATCTGGACGTCGCTGCGGTCTGGCCCGCACCGTTGCCGACAGGCCCGGCGCTGCTGGCGCCGTTGGCGATGACCGGCGCGGTGCAGGGGGTGCTCGTGGTGATCCTGCCGACGAGCAGCGTGGGCTTCGACAGCGAGTCCGACATCAACATGATCACCACGTTCGCCTCCCAGGCTGCCCTCGCCGTCGAGCGGGCACGGGTGCAGGAGGAACGCGAGATGATGGTGGTGCTTGCCGATCGAGAGCGCATCGCACGGGACCTGCATGACGTGGTGATCCAGCGGTTGTTCGCCACCGGTCTCGGACTGCAGGGGCTGACGCGCCGAGCCGAACCTCCAGACGTCCGGAACCGCCTGGACCAGTCCATCGACGAACTCGACGCGACCATCCGCGACATTCGCAACGCCATCTTCGGCCTGCACAAGCCAGCCCCCGGATCGGTGCGCGCCGCGCTGACAGCGGCCGCCGACGATGCGACGAAGAGCTTGGGTTTCCGACCGCACCTGACCATCACCGGGGCTGTTGACCTCGCCGTCCCAGATTCGCTGCGCGCCAACCTGATCGCGGTCCTGGGAGAAGCGCTCTCGAACATCGTCCAGCACGCCCGCGCGACAACCGTCACGATCGCTGTCGCGGTTGACGCAGGTCGCCTCATTCTGCGGGTGGCCGATGACGGCGTCGGCATCGGCGCAGCAACGGGCGGCAACGGGCTCGGCAATCTCCGCAGCCGCGCCGAGGAGCGCGGCGGCACCTTCGTCGTCGCCGACATCCACCCCCATGGCGCCATGCTGGTGTGGGACGTGCCCCTCAAGGGCTGACCGCTCCGCAGTTCCTTCACCGCCTCCAGGTCCTACCAGGTCTTACGGCACTTCGCGCATCTGCTGTCGTCCGCGATCCTGGGGACACGGCCACCCATTGCCCGGTCGAGTCCGGCAATGCCGGCCGCAGACAGGAGGCCATCGATGGCAGAGTCCAGGGGGCAGGTCGTGGTCGGCGTCGATGCCGACGCCGACGCCCCCACCACCGCCGTCATCGCCGCCGGAGCGCGAGAGGCTACGCGGCTCCACCTCGGCCTGCTGCTGGTCCATCCGCTCCCGGCATCGCCACCATGGTTGGTTGGCCTCGAGCCACCGCGTGCCGGCGGTGCGCCGCAGTTGGCCCAACGCCTGCTCGATCACCTGGTCGAGAAAACAGCGGCTGCCCACCCCGGCATCGTCGTGCGCGGCATCCTGCGCAGCGGCAGCCCGGCGAGCGCGCTGCTCGCCGGCTCTGCCAAGGCAGCGCTCATTCTGGTGCCACTGCATACGGCGGCCGATGAGATGCTTCGCGAAGCGACCGTCGGCGGGGAATCAACGTATCCAGACGTCACGGTGGTGCGGAAAGTGCTGTACGGCGACAACCCCGTACGTGCCCTCAACAATGCCGCCGCTGATGCCGACATTGTCGTCGTCGGCGCCCGCGGTGGTGGTGGCATCGGCAGCCTGCTGCTCGGTTCGATCAGCGACGGCCTGGTGCGGTACGCCACTCGCACCGTTGCCGTTGTCCGAGATGAATGATCGCGCGACCGGGCCGAGCGGCCCGCGGTCGGCGGGTCCGTTGGCCCTGAGTCTGCGCGGCAGATCGGGCTGTACTGAAGTCCGATCGACGAGCAGAGCATCCGGGCGTCTTACCTCAACGGGTACTAAGGAGTCCCGCAAAGGTGACCGCGCTGCAGCAGCAGCACCGCGCCATTCCGATCACGGTCGGCAACGGAGTGCCAGCTGCCAAGCCCGCCGAGGCCGTGAAAATTGCCAAGCGCTAGTCGCAAACCCTGAGCGGACGACGTGGCCGGCCCGCCGTACGTCGCAGGGCCTGCCACGTGTCGTCCGATCAGCGGGAGCTGCCCCGCATCAGGTTGGTGGCGAGGACTGCCGCCTGGGTGCGCCGCTCGAGGCCGAGTTTCGTCAGGACGCTCGAGACATAGTTCTTCACCGTCTTGTCCGCCAGGAACATCTCCTGCGCGATTTCCTTGTTCGTCATGCCCTGCGCGATGTGCCGAAGGATCTTCAGCTCCTGGTCGGTCAGCGACTTGAGCTCATCGGGCGCCTCCACGCCATCACGGATGCGCGACAGCACTCTGGCGGTGACCGCCGGATCGAGCAGCGACTGCCCGGCGGCAACCCGGCGCACCGCGTCAAGCAGATCGATACCACGAATCTGCTTCAACACGTATCCGGCAGCCCCGGCCATGATCGCCGCGAAGAGAGCCTCGTCATCGTCGTACGACGTCAGGATCAGCCCATGAATGCTGGGGTCGATGGCGCGCACGTCCCGACACACGTCGATCCCGTTGCCGTCAGGTAGGCGGGCATCGAGGATCGCCACGTCCGGCCGCAGCGCCGGTATGCGGTGCGCAGCCTCCACCGCTGATCCGGATTGCCCGACGACCTCGATGTCACCGTCCTGAGTCAGCAGCTCACAGATGCCGCGACGGACAACCTCATGGTCATCGAGCAGAAAGACACGGATCATCTTCTCGTTGTACTCCTTGGCGGTCTCTTTGAGCAGGGTCCAACGGCCCTTCCTGCGTCGAGGCCGGCGGGCCGTCCCGCTCGACGATAGCTTCGTCGAGCGGGGATTGACCTGGGGTACAGCGTTCGGCACGCGCCAACGCGGGTACAACGGCCCCCACCGGCAGGGCCCACCGCCTCTGCCCCGCGCGGCAGTGCAAGCGCACGCTAGCCATATGCAGACCGACAGCGACACGGCGATCACGGCAGCCACCCGCGAGCGGGTGTTTCGCACCACTGGCGCCGCGCCGTCGATCGTCGACACGCAGCGGTGGCGCGGGGACGTCGACGCGTCAGGTCTGCACCTGTACGCCGACCGCGAGGCGCTCCGGGTCGGGCACGCGCTCGCCGGGCAGCTGGCAATCGCAGCCTGGCGCACCGGCAACAACTTCCCGCTGCGCCCGTGAACGTCGACCAGACAGGAACTCTCATGTCCCAGATTCCGCTCATCGTGGCAGGGCTGGACGGCTCGCCGTCCAGCATGGCGGCCGCCGAGTACGCCGCCACCCTGGCGCTCCGCCGGGGAGCCGAGCTGCGGCTGGTGTCGGGCAACCTCACCCCGTTCTACGGTTTCGGACCGACCATGATGTCCGATCCCTACCTGGGCGGCGTGGATCAGGGCGACGAGGAGGCCGGCAACGTACTGCTGCGCGACACCTCCGAGCGGCTGCACAAGCAAAACCCGGAGTTGGGGGAGGTGCAGTGCCAGCGGATCGCCGGCGGCGCCGCGTCGGTGCTCGTTGAGCAGTCGCGCACCGCTGCGGTGACCGTGGTGGGCGCCCGTGGCGTCGGCGGCTTCGCTGAACTGCTGCTCGGCTCCGTCTCGGCGCAGCTCGCCGCGCACGCCCACGGCCCGGTCATCGTGGTCCGGCCCCCGGTCGCAGACACCGTCATCGAGCGTGGCCCCGAGCAGCCGGACCTGCCTGTGCCTGCCCTCGGTCCGGTGCTGGTCGGCCTCGACGGTTCACCGGCCGCGGACGCGGCCCGGGACTTCGCGGCCACCGAAGCCGACCAGCGGCAGGTGCCGCTGATCCTCGCGCATGTCTACTGGCCCGGCCTGTGGGAGCGCTTCGCCGGCAACGATGTCGACGCGCAGGCCGCCGCGGAGCGCGCCGCCGAGCAGGAAGCTCAGCAGATCCTCGCCGACGCCGCCGAGACCGTGCAGGCCAGCCACCCGCACGTGGACGTGCAGTCCCGGCCGATCCGCAGCCTCAACGCCGAGCACAGCATGGTCGACGCGTCCCGTGACGTGGCGTTGACCGTCGTCGGTTGTCGTGGCCGCGGTGGCTTCGCCGCGCTGCTGCTCGGCTCGGTCAGCGGCGCGCTCGTTCACCATGCCCACGGGCCGGTGGCGGTCATCCACGCCGGCAAGCACTGATCACCGGCTCATCCCTGCACGCAGACGGCTCCGGGTTTCCGGTGCCAGCAAGGGGAAACGCATCATGACCACCACCATTTGGATCATCGGCGTGGCGCTGGCAGTGCTGCTGCTGGCGCTGTCCCTCAAGGTCGTCAAGCAGTACGAGCAGGGGGTGCTGTTCCGGCTCGGACGGGTCATCGGCGTCAAGAAGGCCGGGCTTACCGCGATCATCCCGATCGTCGACGTGCTGCACCGGGTCAGCCTGCGCATCATCACGATGCCGATCCAGTCGCAGGGCATCATCACCCGTGACAACGTCAGCGTCGACGTCTCCGCCGTCGCGTACTACCGCGTCACCGACGCGGTCAAGTCGGTGGTGGCGATCGAGAACGTCGAAGCCGCCATCAACCAGATCGCCCAGACCACGCTGCGCAAGGTCGTCGGCCAGCACACCCTCGACGAGACGCTGTCCGAGACCGACCGCATCAACCTCAACATCCGCGAGATCCTCGACGTCGCCACCGAAGAATGGGGCGTCGCCGTCACCCTGGTCGAACTCAAGGACATTCAACTGCCCGAGAGCATGAAACGGGCGATGGCCCGCCAAGCCGAAGCCGAGCGGGAAAAGCGCGCCAAGATCATTGCCGCGGAAGGTGAGGCGCTTGCCGCCGACGCCCTCGGCACCGCCGCCGACATCATGATGGCCCACCCGCTCGCCCTGCAGCTTCGCAACCTGCAGAGCCTCGTCGAGCTCGGCGTCGACAAGAACTCCACAGTCGTCTTTCCCGCCCCGCTGATGTCCACCATCGGCGAGCTGGGCTCGTTCCTCGCCCGGGAAAACGCGGCCGCCGCCGCAACCCCGTCAAGCGTGACAGCCCTGCCAGCTCCTGACCAGCCGCGGCCTGCCCAGCCCACACCCAACGGCAAGGCCCAGCTCGCCGACGCCACCCCGTAGAAGACCATCGGTCTGGTCGCCATCACTCGCAACAACGGACGACGGCCGGGCTCAGTCAGCCGACCCATCGGGCGCACGCCCGGCGGGACACCGCACCAAAGCCCAAGAAGGAATGTGAGTGCGATGGTCGACATCGCCCGGAACCACAACGCCGCCACCCCTACCGCAGCCGGCCCCACAATGCCACCGACCGGGCCCCTGGCCGTCGCCGTGCCCGACACCGCGGCCCGCCGGACCGCCCACGGCCAGCATTCTGTAGACGTCGATGCCCGGGCCACCGGTCGTGAGTCGTCGGCGGCACTACCCGGTGCCGAGAGCCGCTCCGCTGTGGCGGCCCGTTACCTGCTGGCGGGCATTCGGATCGCGCTGGGCTGGGTCTTCCTCTGGGCCTTCCTGGACAAGCTGTTCGGGTGGGGATTCGCCACCCCGTCGGCGCGGTCCTGGCTCAACGGCGGTAGCCCCACCGCGGGCTTCCTCGGCGGCTCCGAGGGCCCGTTCAGTGGCTTCTTCACCGCCATCGCCGGCAACGCTGTCACCAACGTGCTGTTCATGGGCGCGCTGCTAGCCATCGGCACGGCGCTGATCCTCGGCATCGGGATGCGGCTGGCTGCTGTCGGCGGCGCGATCCTGGTCGTCATGATGTGGGCAGCGGTGTTGCCGCCGTCGAGCAACCCGTTCATGGACGACCACCTCATCTACGCGGCCATCCTGATCGTCCTGGCCCTGCTCGGTGCCGGGAACACCCTGGGCTTCGGCAAGGCGTGGTCGGCCACCCCGCTGGTCCGTAACGCGACCTGGCTCAAGTAGCCAGAACTGCTGCGGGTCACCCGATGTCGCGGTGGCCCGCAGCGCCCGGCCTCCGGCGCCCGGCGACAGCGCTTCGGGCGGAGGCTCACAGTGTTGCTCCGGCCCGGGTGACTGATCAGGGCCCGATGCCGACTTTGTCGCTGAACGAGGTCCCATTCTGAGCGACCAATTCCAGCATGAGCCGCCTGTAGTCGTGCCCGGCTGGTGGGACCGGCATCGGCGCCGCCGCGGCAGTCGCCGCCGCCAGTCTGTACGGCCTGATAGCCGCTTGGGCGACCCCACGGGGAGCGGTCACCGCACGCTGTTCCAACAGCCCGAGCTGTTCTACCAGCTGATGACCACCACCGTGCTCGGGAGGACGTAGCGGGGCCACCGCGCGTGCGGTTACGTAGCCGCGATCTCGCCATTGGGTACGGCAACCGCCGGCCTACCAGTTCAAGGAAAGGGTTGTCAGCCATGAGGGTTCTCGTCGCCGCCGCAAGCAAGCATGGATCCACTGCAGAGATCGCCGCTCACATCGCGACCGCCCTACTGGGCGGATTGCCGTCCGGTTCCGTCGTCGATGTCGCCGCTGCGGCAGAGGTCACGGACGCGACTTCCTACGACGGACTGGTGCTGGGGAGCGCGGTCTATATGGGACGTTGGTTGGAAGAGGCCCGCAGCGCGGCCGAGCGGATCACGTCGAACCCACCGCATTCGGTGTGGCTGTTCTCCAGCGGCCCGATCGGTGATCCGCCCAAGCCCGTTGGGGCGCCGGCCGAGGTCAGTGGCATCGTCGCGTCCGTGCACGCACGCGATCATCGCGTCTTCGCCGGTCGTCTCGACCGTCACCGCCTCGGCCTCGCGGAGAGGGCCATGGTCATGGCCTTACATGTCGCGGTCGGCGACTTCCGGGACTGGTCGGAGATCGACACCTGGGCTGGCCGGATCGCCGCTGAACTGCGACAGTCCGTCGCCGGGTAAGCCCTCCGACACCTGGCATTCCTGCCGCAAAGAAACACCCCGTGCATCGCACGCGCCTGGTCAACGGCGCGTGTTGCGGATGTCGCTCTGGACCCCGGTGGCGCTTCGCCCACCACCGTCGTTACGGGCTGTCAGGCGCGAGAGCAAGTCCATCAGCGGGACGGACGGCAGCGTTTCAGCGCCCCCGTCGGTGCGCGAGCAGCCGACGTCAGGGCCAAAAGCCCGGAGGGGCCGCGGGAGGCCGGTGGAACGTTCGGGTCTTGTGGCCCTGTCCGACACGCCGCTTCCCGGGGCACGGTTGAGTCGCGCACGACGGTCGGGCCGAGCTTGAAACGTTCCGGCAACGAGGTGAGACAGGAGGCGGCGACGTGGGGACAGGCGCAGAGCGGATGACCGTCGTGGGGATCTCTCCCGGCGCGATCGCGGGGGACAGGGCCCGGACATCCCGGAGCTTGCTGCGATGACTGCGGTTGCCGAGGCCGTGCCCGATGATGTGGGCGACCCGACCGGACCAGAGTCCCGCGTCCGCACCCGGTTGTACGAGAACAGCGTTTGCGTCGCGCGGGACTTTTCGGTCGCTGAGATCTCCGCACATCTCACCGACCCGACGTCCGTGGTGTGGCTCGATCTGTGTCGGCCCACCGCTGGCGACTTCGAGATGGTCGACACCCAGTTCGGGTTGCACGAGCTCGCCGTCGAGGACGCCCTCCAGGAGTCGCAGCGCCCGAAGCTCGACCGGTACGCCACGCACCTGTTCATCAGTGCCTACGCGGTCAAGATCGAGTCACCGGGCATCCGGCTGCGTACCAGTGAGATAGCCGTGTTCCTGACCGACCAGGCGCTGATCACCGTGCGCAAGGACGAGGGCTTCGACATGACGCCGGTCCTTGCCCGCTGGGACTCCTCGGCCGATCTTGCCGGTCACGGCGTCGCGTTCCTGCTCCACGGCCTGCTCGACCATATCGTCGACGGGCACTTCCGCGCGGTCGAGCAGCTCGACGAGGGCATCGAGCGGCTGGAGGAGCTGCTGTTCGGCCAGCGCCGAGCGCAGATCCAGGCCGTGCAGCGGCGCTCCTTCGAGCTGCGTCGCGACCTTGTTGTGCTGCGTCGGGTGGTGCTGCCGATGCGGGAGGTCCTCAACAGCCTGCTGCGTCGGGACCTGCATGTCGTCGACGAGGTGATGACGCCGTACTACCAGGACGTCTACGACCACGTCCTGCGGGTCACCGAGTGGACCGAGTCTCTGCGCGACCTCGTCGCGACGACAGTCGAAACGAACCTGACGATCCAGGCGAACCAAATGAATCTGATCATGAAGAAGGTGACCAGCTGGGCGGCGATCATCGCCGTCCCGACTGCGGTGACCGGCTTCTACGGCCAGAACCTGCCGTACCCCGGATTCGGCTCCCAAGGGGGAGTGCTGGCCTCCACAGTCTTGATCGCGGCGCTTTCGGCCGGCCTGTACGGGGTCTTCAAACGCAAGGACTGGCTTTGACGCCCTCTCCGCCCTGAAGGGCGGAGATTCCGGTCTGCTACACCCCCGAAGGGGCAAGCTCCCGGCGGGTTACCGCTTCCCTGCGCGGTGCCGGCACGGGTGCCGGTCTTTATCTGCGCTCGACGGTCGTTGAGGTCCGCCCGTCCGGCGGCCCTGATGTTCTTGGCGGCGTTCACGTCTCGGTCGTGCAGGCTGCCGCATGGGCAGCCCCCCGTCCGGATGTTGAGCGCCATCTTGTCGTTGATCCGGCCGCAGTCCGAGCACATGCGGGTCGACGGGAAGAACCGGTCTACCCGGGCGAAGGTGCGCCCGTGCCGGGCGGCCTTGTACTCCAGCATGGCCGCGAACTGCGACCACCCAGCGTCGTGCACCGACTTCGCCAACCGTGTCCGGGCGAGACCGGTCACGCACAGGTCCTCGACGAACACCGCTTGGTTGTCGCGGATGATCTGCGTCGAAAGCTTGTGCTGCCAGTCCCGCCGGGTGTCGGCCACCTTCGCGTGCGCGCGGGCGACCTTCCGGACGGCCTTCTTGCGGTTGTTGCTGCCCCGCTGCTTGCGGGACAAGCCCTGCTGCAACCGGCGCAGCTTGCGGGCTGCCCGGCGCAGGAACTTCGGCGCGGTCACCTTCGTCCCGTCGGACATCACTGCGAAGTGCGTCAACCCCAGGTCGATGCCGACCTCCGAGTTCAGCTCGGGCAACGGCTGGTCGGCGGTCTGCACCACGAACGAGGCGAAGTGCCGGCCGGCGGCGTCTCGGACCACCGTCACCGACGTCGGCGCAGCCGGCAGCTCCCGCGACCAACGGACTTCCAGATCGCCGATCTTCGGCAGCCGCAGTCGACCGTTGTCGAGGACCTTGAACCGGGCGTTGGCGGTGAACCGGACGGCCTGCCGGCTGTCCTTGCGGGACCGGAACCGGGGAGAGGCGACCTTGCGACCCTTGCGCTTGCCCGACAGCGAGGCGAAGAAGTTGCGGTAGGCCTTGTTCAGGTCCGCGAGGGCCTGCTGCAACACCACCGATGACACCTCGCCCAGCCACGCCCGCTCCGGGGTCAACTTGGCCACGGTAACCCGCTTGGACAGCTCGGCGTCCGTCGGGTACGACAGGCCAGCCTCGTGTGCTTCCTGTCGCACGCGCAGCCCGTCGTTGAACACCACCCGCGCGCACCCGAACGCCTTCGCCAGCGCCTCGCGCTGGGCGGCATCCGGGTAGAGCCGGTAGTTGTACCGAAGCTGCACGCGTCGAGTCTAGCGTTGGTCTATGGCTGATCTCGGAGACGTCCGCACTGGTAGACACTGCACTTTGCGTTGCACGCCCACTTGGTCTTCGTGACCAAGTACCGGCACCGAGTCTTCTCTGACCAACACCTCAAGCGGATGGAGGACATCATGCGGACGGTGTGCGCCGACTTCGACACCGAGTTGGTCGAGTTCAACGGCGAGGAGAACCACGTCCACCTGCTGGTGAACTTCCCGCCCAAGGTCGCCTTGGCGAAGCTGGTCAACTCTCTCAAGGGTGTGTCCAGCCGGCGGCTGCGCCAAGAGTTCCCTGACCTCGTCCACCACTACTACCGCGCCAACCGCCTGTGGTCGGCGTCGTACTTCGCCGGCTCCGTCGGCGGGGCACCCCTGAGCGTCCTGCGGCAGTACATCGAGCAACAGAACCGTCCGGCCTAGGGCACGCTCGGGCCTTGACGGCCCTCCCGCGCGGGCTTTCACCACCGCCCTGAAGGGCGGTGCACTAGCACGCATTTCGGTAGCAGCCGGAGGAGAACGGCCCGGCATAAGGGGTCTTCTGGCCCTGACGATCTGGCGGTGGCGAGCACAAGCTGAGCAGCATCGGCGAGCTCGGCTCTCTCCGAGAGCAGCGCGGCGCTCCCGTCCCCGCTGCACCGATCAGTCGTGGCATCGCGCCAATGGTCAATGGCAAAGCGTTGGCCGGGACCTGCCCTGACGGTGGTCCGCATGACCGCCTCGCGCCTTCGGTAGACCGTCGTCATGTACGGCGTACCGCAATGTTTCGCTATCGACAAGAAAGGCGGCGGTCCTGATGACCGCGACCCGCACCGCACCTTTGGGCACCGCATCCGCCTTCCACGTGGCGGCGGGGGAGCCGTTGGGTTCCGACGAGTTGCAACGCATCGACGCGTACTGGCGGGCGGCGAACTACCTGTCGGTTGGGCAGATCTATCTGATGGGCGACCCGCTGCTGCGCGAGCCGCTGCAACCGGCGCAGGTCAAGCCGCGGCTGCTGGGGCACTGGGGCACGACTCCCGGACTGAACCTGCTCTACGCCCACCTGTCACGGATCATCGCCGCCCGTGGACAGGAGGTCATCTACGTGACCGGGCCCGGCCACGGCGGCCCCGGGCTGGTCGCGAACACCTGGCTGGAAGGCACCTACTCGGAGATCTATCCGCGGATATCGCAGGATGCGAACGGTATGCAGCGGTTGTTCACCCAGTTCTCCTTCCCTGGCGGCGTTCCGTCCCATGTCGCGCCGGAGACGCCAGGGTCGATTCACGAGGGCGGTGAACTGGGCTACTCGCTGTCGCACGCCTACGGCGCGGCCCTGGACAACCCTGATCTGGTCGTGGCGTGCGTCATCGGCGACGGTGAGGCCGAGACCGGGCCGCTGGCCGCGTCGTGGCACTCGAACAAGTTCCTCGACCCGGTCGGTGACGGTGCCGTGTTGCCGATCCTGCACCTCAACGGCTACAAGATCGCCAACCCGACCGTCCTGGCCCGCATCGGCGACGACGAACTCAGCAAACTTCTCGAGGGGTACGGCCACAAGCCCTACCTCGTCGCCGGCGACGACCCCACCACCGTCCACCAGATCCTCGCCGCCACCCTCGACGTCGTCTTCGACGAGATCGCGGACATCCAGCGGGCCGCCCGCGAGGTTGGGTTCACCGATCGGCCCCGCTGGCCGATGATCGTGCTGCGTACCCCCAAGGGGTGGACCGGCCCTCAGGTCGTCGACGGGCTGCAGGTGGAGGGGACGTGGCGTGCCCACCAGGTCCCGCTGACGGCGGCCCGCGACGACGCCGCCCACCTCGACGCACTCACCACGTGGATGCGCTCGTACCGGCCCGAGGAACTGTTCGACGCCGACGGCGCGCCGCAGTCCTGGGTGGTCGACTGGCTGCCCCGGGGTGAGTTGCGCATGTCGGCGAACCCGCACACCAACGGCGGACGGTTCCCCCGGGACCTGGAGCTGCCCGACTTCCGCGACTATGCGGTCAAGGCCGGTGAGACCGCCGAGGCGACGCGGGTGCTGGGCGGGTGGTTGCGCGGCGTCATGGCAGCGAACGTCGAATACCGCAACTTCCGCCTCGTCGGCCCGGACGAGACCGAATCGAACCGGCTCGGTGCGGTCCTCGGCACCACCGGCAAGGCGTGGCAGGCCCGGGTCGACGAGGTGGACCAGCACCTGGACCGGCACGGCCGGGTCATGGAGATCCTCTCCGAGACCACCTGCCAGGGCTGGCTCGAGGGCTACCTGCTGACCGGCCGGCACGGGTTGTTCTCCTGCTACGAGGCCTTCATCCACATCGTCGACTCGATGTTCAACCAGCACGCCAAGTGGCTCAAGACCACCCGGCACCTCGGCTGGCGCAAACCCGTGCCGTCGCTCAACTACCTGCTCACCTCCCACGTCTGGCGCCAGGACCACAACGGCACCTCCCACCAGGACCCCGGCTTCATCGACCACGTCGTCAACAAGAAGGCCGAAGTCGTCCGGGTCTACCTGCCACCGGACGCCAACACCCTGCTCTCGGTGGCCGATCACTGCCTGCGCAGCCGCGACTACGTCAACGTCATAGTCGCCGGCAAGCAACCCGCCCCCACCTGGCTGGACATGGACGACGCCGCCCTGCACTGCGCCCGCGGCCTCGGCATCTGGGACTGGGCGAGCAACGACGACGGCGACCCCGACGTGGTTCTCGCCGCCGCCGGGGACGTACCGACCTACGAGATCCTCGCCGCGACCGACCTGCTTCGCCACCACCTGCCCGACCTCAGGGTGCGGGTGGTCAACGTCGTCGACCTGATGCGCCTACAGCCCGACTCCGAGCACCCGCACGGCTTGCCCGACCCGGAGTTCGACGCCATCTTCACCACCGACCGGCCGGTCATATTGGCCTACCACGGCTACCCGTGGCTGATCCACCGGCTGACCTACCGGCGCACCAACCACCACAACCTGCACGTGCGGGGCTACAAGGAGGAGGGCACCACAACGACACCGTTCGACATGCTCGTCGTCAACGACATGGATCGTTTCCACCTCGTCATGGACGTCATCGACCGGGTTCCCGGCCTGGGCCGTAAGGCAGCCGTCCTGCGTCAGCAGATGGTCGACAAGCGCGCCGAGCACCGCGCCTACGTGCGGCGTACCGGTGAGGACCTGCCCGAGATCCGCGACTGGGTGTGGCCGCGCACGCCCTGACCGGCCGAACGTCCAATCACGCAGAAGGAGATCCGACCATGAGCACTGACGCTTCCATCCGGGCCGCCGACACCCGCGCCGAGGCCCGGGCGCTGTCCGCCGCCGCCGCAACGGCGGGGCACGCCCCGTCGATCCACAACACACAGCCCTGGCGGTGGCGTGTGACCGGCAACGAGCTGCACCTCTACCTCGATCACAGCCGGGGCCTCGAGATCACCGACCCCGACTCCCGCCTCGCCGTCCTGAGCTGCGGTGCCGCGCTGCACCATGCTCTGGTCAGCCTCGCCGCAGCCGGCTGGCACACGCTCGTCACCCGTCTGCCCAACCCCGCGCACCCCGATCACCTCGCGCAGGTACGCATCGACCACCGAATACCGGTAACCCCGGCCGCGGTACGCCATCTGCACACCATCGCCCTACGGCACACCGACCGCAGGCCCGTCGTGAGTGACCCGGTCGCCGCCGGCAAGCTGCACACCATCGTCACGGCCGTCGAATCCGCCGGCGCTCACCTACATCTGCTCCAACCCGACCAGGTGTACGACCTGGCAACCGCCGTCGATCACGCTCAGCGCACCGAGGCTGACGAGGTCGCCTGGCAGGCCGAGCTTGCCTACTGGACCGGCGGAACGCGGCCGCTGGGCACCGGCATTCCGGACTCCGCCATCGGTGATCGTGCCTCGCAGACGACCGTGCCCGGCCGCGACTTCGGCCACTACGGGGACCTGCCCATCTCCGATGGGCACGAGAACGCCGCCACGTTCGCGATTCTCTACGGGCTCGAGGACGGCAGGCTCGACTGGCTTCGCGCCGGCGAGACGCTCTCCGCCGCCTGGCTCACCGCCACCGAACTCGGGGTATCCGTCCTGCCGTTGAGCGCCACCATCGAAGTGGCCGTCACCCGTGAGCATCTGCGGCGTCTGCTGGCCGACCTGGGCCACCCGCAGCTCGTGCTGCGCTTCACGACCGCGGACCCGGCCGGCACCGCCGCTCCGCACACCCCGCGGATCCCCGCCGAACAGGTCATCGAGCGGGCCTGACCAGCCGTCGCGCACCACCGGCCCCGCGAGGCTGTCACCACGATTGAAGAAGGCGGCGAACCACAATGACCGTATCCAAGACGCCTGTCGTATCGGATGTGGGCGTGGAACCACGGTCGAACCTCGATCTGCGCCCCGCCTCGGCCGACGCCGGCGGCCTGTCGTCGGGCGATGCCGCCGCGCGGTTGGCGCGTGACGGCGGCAACGTGCTGCCGACGCCGCAACCCACACCGCTGTGGCGAAGGATCGCCACGCAGTTGCGCGACCCGCTGGTGCTGGTCCTGCTCGCCGCGGCCGGGTTCACCCTGGCGACTGCCGACTTCACCGACGCGGCCGTCATCCTGCTGGTCATCGCCGTCAACACCACCGTGGGCGTGCTTCAGGAGATCAAGGCGGAGCGGGCTATCACCGCCCTGTCCGCGCTGACCGCCCCGGCCGCCCGGGTGGTCCGCGACGCCCGGCAACGCGAGGTTCCCGCCGCGGACCTCGTCATTGACGATCTGCTGGTCCTGGCCGAAGGTGACGTCGTACCGGCGGACGCCCGCCTCGTGGAATCGGTCGTGCTGCTCGTGGACGAGGCGGCGCTGACCGGAGAATCCGCGCCCGTCGACAAATTCCTCGCCGCTACCGAAGCGGACTCGACGCCAGCCGCGTCGGCAGTCGTATCGGCGGGCACGGTCGTCGTCCGGGGCCGCGGACGTGCCGTCATCACCGCGACCGGCGCGGCCAGCGCGATGGGCCACATCGCCGCCATGATGGTCACCAGCCCAGGCCGGACGCCCCTGCAGCGTCGCTTGGCCGGCGTTGGCCGCCAACTCGCTGTCAGCGCGCTGTTGCTCTGCGGGCTGGTCCTGGCCCTCGGTCTGGTCCGCGGACAACCGCTGCAGCTGATGATCGTCACCGCGATCAGCCTGGTGGTGGCCGCCGTACCGGAGTCACTGCCGGCCGTGGTCACCCTCAGCCTGGCGCTGGGCGCACGCCGGATGACCGCCCGCCATGCCGTGATTCGCAGGCTGCCGGCGGTGGAGACCCTCGGATCGGTGACGATCCTGGCCACCGACAAAACCGGCACCCTCACCGAAGGCACCATGGTCGTCCGGCAGCTGTGGACCCCACACGGGGACGCCTCGGTCAGCGGGTTCGGCTTCGCTCCGGACGGGCGGATCCACCGAGACGGCGAGGCCATCGTCGCCGACCACGCCGACGACCAGGCTCCCGACCTCGTGGAGCTGATGCGGGCGGCCGTGCTCTGCAGCGACGCGTCGCTGCGAGCGCCCAGCCCCGACAACGACGACTGGATGGCGGTCGGTGATCCCACCGAAGCGGCGCTACTGACCGCCGGCGGCAAGCTCGGCATCGACGCCGACGCACTGCACCAGACGTCGCCCCGGCATGGTGAGGCGCCATTCGACAGTGACCGCAAACGGATGAGCACCGCACACCGGTTGGCGGACGGCCGCATACGGATCATCTGCAAAGGGGCCCCGGAGGCGCTGCTGCAGCCGGCGATCATCACCGACCACCCCGACGTGCTGCGTCAGGCCACCGACCGCGCCGACACCCTCGCCCGCCAGGGATACCGCGTCCTCGCCGTGGCCCAGGCCGAACGCGACACCATGCCCGGCGACGACGCAGGTTACGAGCACGGCCTGCGACTACTGGGCCTGGTGGCGATCCTCGACCCGCCGCGCGCGTCTGCCGCAACCACCATCGCGGCGTGCCGCGACGCCGGCATCACTCCGGTCCTCATCACCGGTGACCACCCCGCCACCGCCACCGCCATCGCCACTGAACTGCACATCATCGACGCCGGCGGGACGGCGGTGGACTGTCGTACCACCGATCCCGGCCCGGCAGCCACCCGCGGCGTGCGGGTCTTCGCCCGTGCCACCCCGCAGCAGAAGGTCGCCATCATCGACGCCCTGCGTGCCGCCGGTGAGGTCGTCGCGATGACCGGCGACGGCGTCAACGACGGCCCGGCACTGCATCGCGCCGACATCGGCGTGGCCATGGGCAAGCGCGGCACCGAAGTCGCCCGCCAAGCAGCCGACCTGGTCCTCGCCGACGACGAACTCGCCACCGTCGTCGCCGCCGCGCAGGAGGGCCGCCGCGTCTATGCCAACATCCGCAGGTTCCTGCTCTACGCCCTGTCCGGCGGTGCCGCCGAGATCGCCGTGATGCTCATCGGGCCATTCGTCGGCCTGCCCCTGCCGCTGCTCCCAGCCCAGATCCTCTGGATCAACCTGCTCACCCACGGCCTGCCCGGCCTGGCAATGGGCAGCGAACCCGCCGACCCCGACGCCATGCGCAAGCCCCCACGCCCACCGGCTGAAACTGTCCTCGGCGCCGGACTGTGGCAACGCGTCCTGCGCGTCGCGGCGGTCATCGCCGCCGTCACGATCGGCGTCGGCGTGTGGGCGCACACCACCGACCGGCCGTGGCAGACCCTGACGTTCCTCGCTCTGGGCCTCACCCAACTCGCTGTGGCCCTCGGATCACGCGCTCGCCCCGGCACCGCGGCCAACCCCATGCTGTTCGCCGCCGTCGGCGCCGCCCTGCTGCTGCAACTAGCCGCCATCTACGCTCCGCCGCTGCGTCAGCTGCTCGGCACCGAACCGGTCACCGTCACCGACCTGCTGATCGTGACGGCCGTGTCCGTCCTGGGCTACGCGGCCATCCGCCTCGACCACCGCATCCACTCGGCCCCGCCACCAGCAGCGAAGGTCAGCGGGGCCCTTCCCGAAGCCCCGGAGTCGACCTCAAGCGGCCGGGTGGGTCACGAGAACCCGTACGACGAGACTGACAGGAACTCTCATGCAGAAAATCTCCCTGACCGCACTGGCCCGCCAGCAGCTCGAACTCGCGCAGATCGCCTCCAGCGGCCGTAGCAGCTCCACCGTTTACGGTGGACACGAGCACCAACTCCGCCAGACGATGATCGCGCTGACCGTCGGTCAGATGCTCAGCGAACACGAGAACCCCGGCGAGGCCACGGTCCACGTCCTGCACGGCCGGGTCCGGCTCGGCGCTGGCGAAACGTCCTGGGACGGCGCATCTGGTGATCTGTTGATCGTGCCGGATCGCCGGCACACGCTGGAAGCGCTCGAAGACGCCACGGTGCTGCTCACTGTCGCTAAGCACCCATGACCGGCCCGCTTCACCGCCCATCCCACCGCCGTAGTGCAGGGCCTACCGGCCATTCATCAGCGCCCACTGGAGGTACCTGTCGCGCGTTGTCGCCGCAGCCGGGCCTGGTGCACGGCGGACGTACGGCACAGTTGGTCAGGTAGACGTTCGGGTTGGCGGCATGGAGCTTGCGGGCCGCGGCGGCGAACTCGTCCGGGGCGCCCTGACCGGCGTTGACCACCTGACTTTGACGGCCGGGTACTTCTGCTCCAACAGCGCCATCTCTTGCGCGATCTCCGGAACCCAGGCCCAGAACGTCAGCTCGGTCGCGGTCGACATCGCCTTGTCGATGTCGACCTGGCTCACCGCCGCGACTGCGGAGGTACCGCCGCCCCTGCCGTCGCCGCCGCACGCGGCCAGCGCGGCACTCAACGACACCGCTCCGGCCGCGGCGAGCAAGGTTCGACGGCTTACCGGGAACTGTGGGGACGATGTGGACATGGCGAAGTCCCATCAAAAGGACAGGGGGGGACCGGCGCGCCGGGCAACGGAGTGCTGGGGACAGGGGGTATCGAGAGAGGTGCGCGTCCGCGCGGGTGCTACCGCCGCTCGTCAGCGACGGCCGGTGCGGGCCTCGGGTGACGTGCCGCCGTAGGTGAACGGATTGACGCTGATCAGGGCTGGATGGATGGGACTTCGGTGCCGGCGGGCTGACCGTGCGGGCCACCGAGGGCATGGGGGATCGCTCGGCGGCCACGTCCCGGGATCGGCCGGGGCGGTGGTGGCGCCGTCGAGGCGCGGACGACGAGCTCGACCGGTTGGTCGGCCGCCGGTGGAAGCTCGACGTCCGGCTTCTCGATGACCTGTACCAGCAGCGCGAGGCCCTGCCGCGCGGGCGCGTCGATCGGCTGCCGCACGGTGGTGAGCGGGGGAGTGACGTAGGCGGCGACCGGGATGTCGTCGAACCCGACGACGCTGATGTCCTCGGGCACCCGGCGCCCGGCCTCGAGCTGCGCGCGGATGAGACCGATCGCCATGTCGTCGTTCGCGGCGAACACCGCGGTCACGGTGCCGTCGCCGGCCAGTTCCCGGCCCGCCGCGTAGCCGGACGCGGCCGACCAGTCGCCCTCGACGACCGGCGGCTCGTCCGCGCCGTGGGCTCGCAGCGCCTCGCGCCAGCCGGCGAGACGGTCCCGTGCCGAATACCACCGCTGCGGGCCGGCCAGGTGATGGACGGTCGCGTGCCCCAACTCCAGCAGGTGCTCGGTCGCGGCCCGCGCGAGCCGGCCCGCGCCGACCCTGGCGGTCACCACCTGCGGCGCGGTGAAGGTGGGCGGCGCGCCGAGGACCAGGACCGGCACGTCCACGCTGATGAGGCCGACGCCCTCGTCGATCGGCTCGGAGATGACGACGCCGTCCACGCCCTGGTCCAGCAGCGACGCCAGGGCGCTCGCGATGCCGCCCGGGTCGCCCTCCATCGTGGTGGACACCCGCAGCGTGTAGCCCACCTCCCGGACCGCCCGCTCGATGCCCATGAGCCACGACGCCGGCCCGTACAAGGCGCTGCCGAGCGTCACCACGCCGATCGACCGGGTCCGCCCGGAGGCCAGCGCCCGGGCCGCCTGGTTGCGCCGGTAGCCGAGTTCCTCGGCGGCGTCCAGGACCCGCCGGCGCACGTCGGCCGAGACATACGGCTCGTCGTTGAGGACCCTGGACACCGTCTTCTGGGAGACGCCGGCCAGCCGCGCGACGTCCACGCTGCGCGGCGTCGGAGGGCTTCCGCCCGGCCTCGCCAGTCGCGTCATGGCACCTCCCATCGCCGGCCATAGTCCTGTATGATTGCGCAGTCATGTCTACGCGATCAGACACTCACCGTTAAGAGCCCGCAACCCGCCCGTGACGCTGGCGAAGCACGTTCCTTACCAGCACCCTAACTCCCGTTTCGAACCGAACAATCAAGCCGGGCCGCCCGCCGACTCCACCGAAGACCACAGTGCTGCTGTCCACGCCTTCAGCGTGTCAGCGGCCGGGCGTCGCAGAGGCGAATCGGTTCGCTATTCGGTCGGCGCCGCGTCGCTGGGTCGGCGATACGGAATACCTGGGCGCGATGCCCTAGCGCTCCAGAAGGGCCGTACTCATCGGCGGCCACTCGAAGCCTGCGAGGCGTCAGGAGCAGGAAGTAACCGTCCTGAAACCTTGACTTCACGCCCGACGCACCCATTAATACATGTGTATGTATTTGGGCCGCAGCCACCCTTCCCGGGTGGTCGGCGACGCCGGCAGATTTGTCGAATCGATTCGAGTATCGGCCTTGAGGCCGTGCCCTGAACCGGTGTTGCGGAGCTGGCGGATGAGTCACAGGAGGTAACCGTGCATCGTACGAACGTCCACTGGGGTGGCCGATTGTCGGCGTCGGCCAGAGGGCTTGCCGCGACCGTGGCGCTCGGCCTGACCCTGACGCTGGGCGGCCTGCCCCTGGCGACCCCCGAGCCGGCCCTGGCCGCGCCGGGCGCGATGGGGGCCGTGGCGGCCGCCGGTGTTGACGGTGTGGCGGCCGGGAACGCCGCGGTCGCCTCGGTCGACCTGGCCGGGACGTGGAGCTTCACGCCCGCGGGCCGGGCGGCGACCTCGATCACGGTGCCCGGTGGCGGCTGGTACAAGCAGGGCTTCACCGACGTGAACGAGGCGGTGTACTCGCGCAGCATCACGGTGCCGGACTCGGGGCAGCCGCAGTCGACCTGGATCGAGTTCGGCGCCGTCAACCACCAGGCGACACTGTCGGTCGACGGCCGGGTGGTCGCCACCCAGACGACCGCGTTCACCCCGTCGAACTTCGACATCAGCGCATACGCGGCGCCCGGCACCACCCACACGATCACGGTGAACGTGAAGGGCCGCGGCGCGTTGAAGGCATCCAACGGCCGGTACCTGGTGCCCGACGCCGCCACGTGGTCAGAGGCGATCCCGCAGGGGATCTTCGGGTCCGCGTTCCTGCGGGTGTACCCGGCGGTGTACGTCAGCGACACATTCGTGCGTACGTCGGTGGCGAACAAGACGCTGACCTACGACGTGACGGTGCGTAACACGTCGGGCAGTTCCCGGTCGGTGACGTTGACCGGGTCGCTGTCGTCCAAGAACGGAACGGCTTTCAGCTACCCGGCACTGCCCAGCCGTACGGTCACCGTGGCGGCCCGCTCGACCGCGACCGTGACCGTCGGGCCGGTCGCGTGGAACCTCGACAGCACCTCGTACTGGTGGCCCAACGTGCCGTACCGGTCGGGGTACCGGGCGCAGCTGCACGGGCTGACGGTGCATGCCGCCACCGACGACGGCCGGACGAGCGACGCCGAGTACCGGTTCGGGTTCCGGGAGGCCACCCAGAACGGTGACTACTACTACCTCAATGGCGTGCGCGTGAACTTCCGCGGCGACAACCTTCAGGGTGGCGACTATGACCGGATCAACAACGGCGGCAAGGGCGACGCGTACCACACCCTGCCCGGCTTCCTGCCCCCGTCGTCCGGCAACGGCGGCTGGCCGCAGGCGGTGGACAACTACCAGCGGCT
The DNA here is from genome assembly GCF_040639415.1 of Micromonospora sp. NPDC023888. Lineage (NCBI taxonomy): Bacteria > Bacillati > Actinomycetota > Actinomycetes > Micromonosporales > Micromonosporaceae > Micromonospora > Micromonospora sp. NPDC023888. The sequence goes on from NZ_JBEZZW010000005.1 coordinate 239,142, forward strand.
GAACTACAACGTGGTGCGCATCCACCAGGAGCCCGGAAGCCCGTACATGTTGGATGTCGCCGACGAGATGGGCCTGATGATCATTGACGAGGTCGCGATTCGCGGCTCCCAATCCTCGCAGGAGTGGCAGAACTCCGTCGGGCGCGAGAATATGATCAACCACGCCCGTGCGCTGGTCCTGCGCGACCGCAACCACCCCGCGATCATCCGCTGGAGTCAGAACAACGAGCCGAACCAGAGCGGCCAGGATTCCGAACAGTTCGAGAAGGACCTGTACGCGGCGATGAACGGCGCCGACGGCACCCGGCCGATCATTGTCGAGGTGGGCGTCGGCAACAATGTCAGCCTGTATCCCGGGATGACGTACGCCAACTTCGCGGTGATCCCGCACTACGTCGACGGCTTCGGCAGGTACGGGGAGGGCCTGGTCAGCGTGAACGGGCGGCCCGACGGCGAGGGCGAGTTCATCTGGCCGGCATGCAACAACAAGCAGGGCTTCGAGTGGTTCGCCACGGCAACGCTGGCCAAGCGCGGCAAGGGCGCCACCGACCTGCGTCCGTACACGCTGCTGTCCGCCTGGGCCAGCGTCGTGCCCGGCGTGCGGTCCACCGACTTCACCCCGGAGGAGGGCGGTCACCCGATCTACGGAGCGGACAACCTGCCCGACCCGTGGAGCAACCCGCAGATCCAGCGCGTGCAGGCGGCGTTCAACCCGGTGGCCGCGGTCGACCTCCCGTACTGGTCAGCCTCCGGCAATTCGGACTCGAACGGCACCTTCCCGCTGCCGCAGGCGGTACCCAGCTACGCCCGCAACGCCACGGTGACCCGCAACATCACCGTGTTCAACGACGACTTCACCAACACGTCGGTGGGCTTCGCCTGGACCGCCCGGCTCGACAGCCCCACCGGCGCGGTCGTCGCGTCCGGCAGCACGACCCTGACCGTCCCGCTCGGCTCGCGGGTGACCCAGCCGGTGTCCTTCACCACCCCCGCCACCGGCAGCCGCGTGTACCTGCAACTGTCGACCACGAAGTCCGGCAGCACCGTCTTCACCGACTCGGTCGAGTACCTCAACCTCAGTGGAAGCGGCGGAACCGGGCCCGCAGCAGGCACCTACCGCATCGTCAACCGCAACAGCGGCAAGCCCCTCGCCATCGCCGGCAACTCCACCGCCGACGGTGCCAAGGCGGTCCAGCAGAGCGGCACCCCCACCTGGACGATCAGCACCACGCAGGACGCGTACACCCTGCGCTACACCGCCTCCGGAAAGGTGCTCGACGTCAACGCCGGCAGCACCACGACGGGCCTGCAACTACAGCAGTGGTCGGCAAACGGCGGCACCAACCAGATGTGGTACCTGCGGCCCACCGGTGACGGCTACTACACCATCGTCGCCCGCAGCAGCGGACTGGCAGCCGACGTCTCCGGTGCCTCGACCAGCGACGGGGCGCAGGTCGTGCAGTGGACCGCCAACGGCGGGACCAACCAGCAGTGGCAGTTCGTACCCGCCTGACCAGTGGCAGAGGTGAGTGTCAAGTTCGGCCGCCGGTGACCGTCTGACGGTCGTTGTGAGGTCTACTCGGGCGCGGGGGCTCCCGCGCCCGAGTAGATCACGTCCCGTTGAGGGCGGTGCTGTAGGCGCCGTCGCGGTGCAGCGCGTGGAGGTACGGCGTGACGTCACTCGGAATCCGTGCGTCCAGCAACGTGAAGAGCCGGTCCAGATACGGGCGGTTCTGCGGGTGCGGACGCTGCCTTGACCGACAACGGTCGAGGCAGCGCGGCGGATCCGGGTCATGCTGGCGCGTGGCGCCGTCGCTGCTCGGCTTCGAGCTCGGTCGCGAGTGCGGATCGCTCGGTTCGATGTCGACCGAGAAGCTCAGCGCTGTAGGCACTCCACGCGGCCTCCTGGTCTGCGGTCATTTGGGCACCGTCAACCTCGGACTCGACAGTTGGATGAGCGTCGAGGAATGCTCCGAACAGCAGACCCATTTCCCGGCTGTGCCGACGGTTGAGCTCGATGCGTCGCGGGTCCATCGTCCTCACCTCTCCGACAAATTCTCGCAGAGCGTCAACTGGTCGAACGCGACCAAGGCTATGCGCGTGGGCTCGTCCGGCGGGTGCACCCGCAAGGTGTGATGGGGGTTTGGCTCATCGTCAAGGACGACAACCGTTTCGATCCCGGCCGGTAGGCCGGCGGGCCAGTCGATTTCATCGGTGGGTTCCTCGACGAGGACCTGGGCGAGCTTTCCTCGCAGACCTGTCTGGTCGTAGCGCAGCGGAGTGAGGCCCTGATTCTCGCTCATGTGCTGATCCCTTCCTCGCCTTCGGGACCTCGCGTCGGCGGCCGAGCTCTTGCGGCATCTCCGCAGCACCTACCCAACCACCCAACCACAGCTTACGATCTGCCCGGCACTGGTCGGTGCCCCCGCAAGCCTGCAACCTGACCATGGACCTGGGCGAGCGGAGCGGCGCGTGGCGATTCCCGATCCGCGACCGCGACGGCCGGCACACCGCCACCTTTGATCACGTCTTCGCCGCTGAAGGCATCAAAGCGGTCACCGCAACCGGCGGCCAGCCCTACCCAGTCGGCGGCCAGCCCGAGCGGACCGCAGGCCGATCCGGCGCCGGCCGCCAGGGGCTGACCGGCGCACTGGGGAGAACGCGCCGCGCACCCGGAATGCCGCCGACCTAGGGCAGCCGGGGGCGCCTGAGGGGTCCGATGCCGACGGTGGCGAGCGGGCCGACGAGCGGGGTAGCGGCCTTGATGGTGCGTGGCGCGGGAGCGTGGCGGCTATCCGGCCCGGTACCGGGCAATCGCGGCGGCGGCGGCCTTATCGTCCTCGTAGTAGCGCATGAACCGCTCCGCAGAGCCGCCGGCCTCCAGCGCGTTCAGCGCGATGGCCCGGACCTCCCGTGCCATGTCGGGGTCGCCCGATCCGCCCGCGTCGTCCGGGATGTCGAGAATGGCTGCCATCACCGGTGTGACCACTGGACCGTGGTGGCCGGAGACTGCCCGCACCAGGTGGGCACGTTGTGGCCAGGTGTCCAACGAGGGGTACGCCTCGACCAGAGCCTTGAGCAGATCTTCTCCGAACGGTTGGCGTAGCTTCTCGATCGCGTCGCGGTCGCCGGCCCGAATCGCCGTCAGCAGGGCGCGCAGCAGACTGGCGTCGCTGATGTCGTACTGCCGGGCTCGGACGTCCTCCACCCGGTGCTCCCCGTTCACAAGGGTCACCGCGGCGGCAAGTTCGAAATACCACAGGCGGTCGGCGTACATCTCCTGTTCGATCGCCCCGGCGAGGTCGTTGCGCCCGTGCTCGCGGAGCCGGTCGACGGCGTAGCGGAGATAGTCGCGGGTGCCGCCGACCACCGTCGTCCCGTACGGCAGACGCCGTCGCGGCAGCTCGTACTCGCCGGCCAGCGCGGTGACCACGAGCAGCCGCTCGCCGTCGTCGCCCGGCATCCGCCACACCGCGTCGAGCTCGTCAGGTTCGGTCGGATCGCCGTCCATGCCCCAGAGGCGTACCGCTTCGGGAAACACCTGTTGCACATAGCTCGTGGCGCACAGCCGGGCGATCGTCCGATCCGCCTCCCACACCGCGCGGCTCGTCGCTTCGTGATCCATCCGGCCTCCTAGCTTCGCCGCCGGCCCCGGCGTCAACCCGACAGGTTACCGCCGAGGAGGGGCCGGGCGCTTCGGCGATACCTGGGACAGGTTCTCGTGCACAAACTCGACGCCGCGACGGCGTCCGCACCCACCGCGTCGGTACCAGGTCGGCTATCTCGTCGAAGGGTGCCTTCTGCGGCCACATGCGGTTGTCGAGTTGGTTAGGCATCCGCCCCCGCCCGTCATCCTTGTGCATCGAAGCGGCGGCCTACCCCCGGTGACGATCTCAGGCGTATCTACCACGATCACAGTGATGGCCCTGTCGAGCCGGCACCGAACGCTGTGGCCGGACCTGCGCGCTGCGCCCCGGCGGAGGGCCGAGGGGCGACGGACCCGTTGTCGATCGCGACGTGGATGCGGGCCGCGTGCGCTCCGGTCCTTGCAGCGCGCGAAGTTCCCTCCGTTGCCCACAGGATCGCTAGGCGCCGGTCAATCTCTCGCCTCAGTCCGCGGTCTCGTGCTGGCGGACTACTCGGTCAATGCGGCGGTCGGGAATGATCCAGCTGATCGCCGTGGCGACGAAGCACGTCAGGGCAGTCCAGACGCCGATGCGGCCCTGGTCGATCGCCAGTGCGCTGAGTATCCCGACGAGGTAGAGCGCGGGGGAGAGCTTGCCCTTGAGGTCACTGCCGACGGCCCGCCTCAGCGGCGAGTCCGGTCCCTGCCGCCGAATGATCACGGCTTGGAGCACGCGGTATGCGATGGCCGCGCCGAGCAGATTCAGGCCGTAGATGACGACCGGGGTCGGCTCGAACCTCGACTCGTCCATCCAGGCTGTCGTGAACGGGAACAGCGACAGGCAGAACAGCAGTGCCGAGTTCGCCCACAGCACCCCGCCGCTGACCTGCCTCACCAGATGGAACATGTGATGGTGGTTGTTCCAGTAGATGCCCACATAGACGAAGCTGAGGAGATAGGTCAGCAGCCCGATGCCGGTCGTGTGAAGAAGGCCGCTGAGGCTGTGGTCCTCCGGCACCTTCAGCTCGAGGACCATGATCGTGATGATGATGGCGAGCACGCCATCGCTGAAGGCTTCGAGTCGACCGGTCCTCACCGCTCTGTCGTCCCTTCCCCTTTAGCGGTCCCTTTATCCGAGGCTGTCATATTCTGTCCTTGTTGGTGGTGGCCGGCGGAGGATCGCGGCTGCGGTTCTGTGTCGTCACCGTCCACGACCGGGCAGCCGTGGAATCTGTGACAGGCGGCGGCAGCGTTGCCACACCCAGATTGGGCTGTGGTCGCCCGAACCCGTCGACACGAGTTCGGACCGATGCGTGGGCGTCGTTTGCCGGAAGCCGCTCAATTCCTGAGGCCGGACAGCGGGGCGGGTGGTGACAGCGCATCTCCCGTACGTGTCCTGAGACACCTCGGCCAGCGTGTCACAGGTCGCGGGGCTGCCGTGTCTTTGCTGGTGTTCACCCGCGTACCGGGTGGAGAAGAGGAAATTCCCGGCCCAGCGATGACGCCTTCTTGACCAGGATCGAGCGCAACGCCAGGGGAGAGTTGACGGACGTCGCCCTCGCTGTATCGATCGACGGGTTGTTCAATCCGGCGGATGCCTAGCGCGAGGAGGCGGGCCTCCGCAGCCTTCTCGGTGCTGGCGCGACCCTGGAGGACGGACGGCTCACGGCCGGCCGAACGATACGGAGATCGAGATGCCTGAAAGCGGTAGCCGGGTGGCCGCCCGCGACCATTGCCTCAGCCTGGTGCGCGCCGTGGACCGGCCCACCGGGGCGGCCCGCTACGGACGTATGTTCCCGGGCCTGGGCCCGCTGGGCACCGACCCCGGGCTGCTGATGCGCGCGGGTGGCGACGGCGGGATCTGCGACGCCGCCCCGGTCCTGGACCAGTTGAACCGGGACGGCGACGACGCCACCGAGGCCGCCGGGTGGCCCTTCTTCGGCCAGCTGATCGCCCACGACATCACCGCTGACCGTTCCTCCATCACCGGCGGCGTCGACCCCGAGGTGCTGCGCAACGCGCGCTCCCCGAAGCTCAACCTGGAGATCATGTACTCGGACGGCCCGATCGGCTCGCCGTACCTGTTCGACGTGGGCGACCCGGCGAAGTTCCTGCTCGGCGAGGACGGCGGCGACGTGCCGCGCAATCGGCAGGGCGTGGCCCTGATTGGCGATCCGCGCAACGACGTGCATCTGTTCGCGCTAAGTCTGCACGTCGCGCTGCTGCACGCGCACAACCACGTGGTCGACCTGCTGCGCGAGAGCGGCGTTCCCGAGGCCGACGTCTTCGACCGGGCGCGGGTCACACTCACCTGGCATTACCAGTGGATCGTGGTCCATGACTTCCTGCCCAGGCTTGTCGGGGCGAGCCTGGTCGAGCAGGTGCTCGCCGAGGGCGGCCGGTGGTTCGCGCCGCCGCCGGGGCAGGCGTACATTCCGCTGGAGTTCGCCGACGCGGCCTTCCGCTACGGCCACGGCCAGATCCGGCACACCTACCGGCTCGTCGACGGCGGTCCCGCGGTGCCGCTCTTCCCCGATCTGGTCGGGTTCGGCCCGCTGCCCGCCGGTCGGCGCCTGGATCTGGCGCAGATCTTCGATGTTCCCGGCCACCCACCGGCGCAGCGCGCCAAACGCCTCGACGGCCGGCTCGCCGCCAGCCTTATCGGCCTGCCCGAGCGAGTCACCGGCGTGGTCGACACTGCCGCCTACCGCTCGCTGGCGGTACGCGACCTACTGCGCGGCGGAACCACCGGGCTGCCCAGCGGTGAGGCAGTTGCCCGGCTGGTTGGCGCAGCGCCGCTGACCCCCGACGAGTTGGGGCAGGCCTGGCCGCACGGCACTCCGCTGTGGTTCTACGTCCTCAAGGAGGCCGAGCACCGCGGTGGCGGCGACCGGCTCGGCCCAGTCGGCGGCCGGATCGTGGCGGAGGTCTTGATCGGACTGCTCCGCGCCGACCCGGCTAGCTACCTGAGCCTGGAACCGGACTGGCAGCCGACCCTGCCCGCCGCTGGAGCACGCTTCGGCCTGACCGACCTGCTCGCCCTTCAGCGGCATACGTCCGGTGTGTGACCCGCGCCCTAGTCACAACCGGCGGTGCCGTCCGGTCATAACTGGCGTAGCCGGGTGAACGCTCGGCCTCCCGACCAAGACAGAGGTGTGAGAGACATGAAAATCGCCGTACTGGGTGGTACCGGGCTCATCGGGTCGCAGGTCGTCAAGATCCTTCAGGCCGAGGGGCACGAGGCGGTGCCGCTGTCTCCGTCCAACGGCGTGGACCTGCTCACCGGCGAGGGCCTCGACGCCGGGCTCAAGGGCGCCGACGTCGTGCTGAATCTGACGAACTCGCCGACGTTCGACGAGGCTTCGGCCGACTTCTTCCGCTCGACCATGGAAAACCTGCTGGCGGCCGCGCAGCGCGCGGGCGTCGGCCACGCCGTGATCCTGTCGATCGTCGGCGTGGACCAGGTGCCGGACCTCGCCTACTACCGCGCCAAGGTGCTGCAGGAGGAGATCCTGAAGGCTGGCCCGGTGCCATACTCGATCGTCCGCGCCACCCAGTTCTTCGAGTTCGCCGGCGCGATCCTGTCCTGGACCGCCGACGGCGACACGGTGCGGCTGCCAAGCACGCCGGTGCAGCCGATGGCGTCGGCCGACGTCGCGAAGGCGGTGGCCGAGGTCGCCGTGGGCGCGCCGCTGCAGGGCATCCGGAACGTGGCCGGTCCCGAGGTCTTCACCCTCGACGAGTGGGGCCGGATCACGCTGGCCGCCAAGGGGGACAAGCGCACGGTCGTCCTCGACCCGGCCGCCGGCATGTTCGGCGCGGTGCCCGGCGACGTCCTGATCGCCCCGGAGGGCGCAGTCCTCGCGACGACCACCTACCGCGACTGGCTGACCCGCTAGGCGTGTTCATAAGGGCGGTCGAGCCGAGGCGGAGTCCGGGCGGCGATCCGGCAAGGCGCGGTTTCGTTCGGATACCGGTGTTGTATCGGCCCGCGTGCAGCTGTTGCCGAGGCGCTCGAAGCCA